>NZ_QGSW01000237.1:0-68847 GCF_003176715.1 Micromonospora sp. S4605 | reverse complement strand
AGGAAGAAGTGGGGCGGGCGGGGCCGCCCGCCCCAACGGGATGGCGGAACGTCAGCTCAGCGCGACCTCGACGCCGCCGGAGAAGGGCGAGTCGTGGAGCTCGAGCTTGGCGAGCTTGGCCTTCTTGGGAATGTCGAAGACGAGGACGCCGGTCACCTGGTTGCCGGGGTTGATCTCGGCGAACAGGGTCTGCTGGTCCTTGTTGGCGTAGATCGCCGCCTCCGAGTCGGTGGAGTACTCGGTGCCGTCGGCGGCGTACGCCTTCTGGCTGCTGTCGATCAGCGTCTGCGGCTCCTTGCCGATGTTCTTGACGTTGACCGTGACCAGGCAGAACTGGCCCTGGGCCTTGTCGCCGAGCAGGTCGGAGCCGACCTTGGCGACGCCGCACTTGGCCGACTTCACCGTGAACTCGAACTTCCCGTCCCGGGCCGCCTGGCCGATCTTCGCCGTCTTCGCCGCCTTCTCCTCGCCCTTGGCGGCGGCACCGTCGCCGCTGTCCGAGCTGCTCGCGGTGTCGGTGGCGCCGGCGCCGCAGCCCAACGCGATGAGGGCGGTGGCGAACAGAGCGAACGTGGTGGTCTTGCGCATCGTTGTCCTCCTGGTGTGAACGTTGCGGCGTCAATGAGAGCATGAGCTGTGAACGCTGTCAACACACATGATGCTTGACACGTATGACACACTGCGGAGGTGCAGGTGAACCCGAGCATCACGGCAGCGGAGATCGCCCGGCTCGCCGGGGTAGGCCGCGCAGCCGTCAGCAACTGGCGTAAGCGGCACCCCGACTTCCCAAACCCGGTGGGCGGCACCGCCGCCAGCCCGGAGTTCGACCTTGTAGAGGTCGAGACGTGGCTACGTGAGCAGGGCAAACTTCCCGAGCTGTCCCGCGCCGAGCGGCTCTGGCGGCACCTTGCCGCCGCCACCGAGAGCCCAGCGGCCGCGCTCGCCGGCGTCGGCGCCCAACTCCTCAGCCGACAGCGCGGCAAACGCCCCAGCCGTCAGGCGATCGACCCGGGCGTCAAGCCGCTGCTACCGGACATCGACGCGCTCGCCGACGAACTCGGCCCGGAGGCGGCGTTCGACGAGCTGTGGCAACGCTTCTCCGTCCCCGGCCCGGGCCGCCCGTGGGCGACACCGGACGAGCTGGCCGACCTCATGGTCCGGCTCGCCGCCGCCGACGGCGGCACCATCCTCGACCCGGCCGCCGGCTCAGGTGCGACGCTCCGGGCCGCGGTCCGCGCCGGCTGCACCGAGGCGTACGGGCAGGAGCTCGACCAGGACCTCGCCATCCTCGCCGGGCTATGGCTCGCGCTGCGCGAAGTCCCCGGCGAGGTCCGCCCCGGCGACTCCTTACGAGCCGACGCCTTCCCCGGTCGCACCTTCGACGCAGCCGTCTGCCACCCGCCGTTCGGCGTCACCACCTGGGGGCACGAGGAGCTCAGCTACGACCCGCGCTGGCAGTACGGTGGGGTGCCACCGCGAACCGAACCGGAGCTGGCCTGGGCCCAGCACTGCCTGGCACACCTGAACACCGGCGGGTCTGCCGTGCTCCTCATGCCGCCGACCGCGGCGGGCCGCCGCACCGGCCGGCGGATCCGCGCCGAGCTGCTGCGCCGCGGCGCACTCCGCGCCGTCATCGCGCTGCCCAGCGGGGTTGCCGCGCCGCACGGCGTACCCCTGCATCTGTGGGTGCTGCGGCGCCCCGCCCCGGACGCGCCGCCACCGGCGCGGACCCTGCTGGTCGACGCCGCCGACGGCGACCTCGCGGAGCTGGCCCCACGGATCATCGCCACCTGGCAGGCCTTCACCGCCGCACCCGACGCCGACGTCGAGGAGGCCGGCTTCGCCCGCGCGGTTCCGGTCATCGAGCTGCTCGACGAGGAGGTCGACCTCACGCCCGCGCGCCGCCAACCCGCCGGCGGGAGCGAGCGGACGGGGGAGCAGATGGTACGCACGAGAGAGCGGCTCGCCGCCGTCGTGCGGGACCTGCCGGCGCTGATCCCGCAGGTCGCGCCCACGCCCGATGGGGCTGCTCTACCGGCCGTGCCGGTCGCGGAGCTGGCTCGGATGGGGGCGTTGCAGCTACTCGGGCCGGTGCGGGCGACGCGCGACGCGGACGATCGGTCGGAGCTTCCGGTGCTGCACGCGCGGGACGTCATCGAGGGGACCGGGCCGTCGTCGCGCGGCGACCGGCCGGCGGGGGAGCCGATCCAGCTCGCGCCGGGCGACGTCGTCGTGCCGGTGGTCGCCCGCCGGATCACCACGCGGGTCATCACCGACGAGAAGGCGGTGCTCGGGGCGAACATGTACCTGCTGCGGCCGAACCCGGCCGCGCTGGACCCGTGGTTCCTGGCCGGGCAACTGCGCAACACCGCCAACGAGAAGCAGGCGTCGAGCCTGTCCGGGACGCTGCGGTTTGACATCCGGCGGGCGCTGGTACGGCGGCTGCCGCTGGAAGAGCAGCGGACACACGGCGAGGCGTTCCGGCGGCTCGACGCGTTCGAGTCGGCGATGCGGCAGGCGGCGACGCTGGGGGCAGAGCTGGCCCAGCTCACCGCCGACGGCCTCGCGCAAGGCAGCTTTCGTCCGGAGGCAGAGGAGAAGTGATGAGCATGAAGGCCAGGACCGACGGCGGACGGTGGACGCCCGACCTGGTCGAACTGCTGCTCTTCCGCAGACGCCTCGGCCAAGCGTGAAGTGTCGCGTACCTGACTAACTCGTCCCGTTGACGGGACGCGACGGTCGGTGGTCTTCTGGTCGCTCATTCATGAGTCTGTGAACTGAAGAAACAAGCCTTTCGGGGGACCCGTCGCCGCTCAGCGAGGGCGTACGGTCCTCTGGTTCAAAAGTGGGGGCGAAGTGAACATGGGGGCAGGATGCCGAGCGTGACGAGCGACGAGCTGGCGATCGGCAAGCTGGTCGCGGTACGTGGCCAACGGTGGGTGGTCAGTGACGTCGACCGGGCCGGGCAGAGCACGCTGGTCACGCTGCAGAGCGTCGAGGACGGCCGCTACGGGCACACCCTCGACGTCATCTGGGAGGTCGAGCCAGGCCGGCAGGTGCTGCCGAGCGGCTCCCTGCCCCAGGTCACCGAGGGTTCGTTCGACCCGCCGCAGCGGCTGGCCGCCTTCCTCGACGCGGTCCGCTGGTCGGCGGTCACGTCCGCCGACGTGAAGACGCTGCAGGCGCCGTTCCGCTCGGGTGTCGCGATCGAGGACTACCAGCTCGAACCGGTCGCCCGCGCGGTCGACGCGCCCCGCGTCAACCTGCTGCTCGCCGACGACGTCGGCCTCGGCAAGACCATCGAGGCCGGCCTCGTCGCCCAGGAGTTGCTGCTGCGGCACCGGGCTCGCCGCATCATGATCGTCTGCCCGGCCGGGCTGACGCTGAAGTGGCAGGACGAGATGGCCGAGAAGTTCGGCCTCGACTTCACCATCATCGACTCGGAGCGCTGCGCGGCGGTCCGCCGCAGCCACGGTTCGGCGGCGAACCCGTTCGAGGTCTACCCGTTGAGCATCGTCAGCCTGCCGTGGCTGCGCGGCCAGAAGGCGCAGCGCCTCCTCGACGAGGTGCTGCCCGCCGACGGCCCGACCTACCCGCGTACGTTCGACCTGCTCATCCTGGACGAGGCACACCATGTCGCCCCGGCCGCGCCGAAGCAGGTCTACGCCGTCGACTCCCAGCAGACCAAGCTGATCCGGCGGATCGCCCCGCACTTCACCCACCGGCTCTTCCTGTCCGCCACCCCGCACAACGGCTACCAGGCATCCTTCACCGCCCTGTTGGAGATCCTCGACAACCAGCGGTTCGCCCGCGGCGTCCAGCCCGACCAGGCCGCGGTCAAGGACACCGTCGTACGCCGGCTCAAGCGCGACATCGAGAACCCGGACGGCAGCCCCCGCTTCGTGGAGCGGAAGGCGTCGGCGATCCCGGTCGCGTACCCGGAGGACGAGCGGCAGATCCACGCCCTGCTGACGCAGTTCGCCGAGCTGCGCCGCAAGCGGCTCAACTCGCAGCGCGGCCGCAAGGCCACCGACCTGGTCACCCTGCTGCTGAAGAAGCGGCTCTTCTCCAGCCCGGCCGCGTTCGCCCACACCGTCCGTGTCTACCTGGAAACCCTGGCCAGCAAGAAGGGCACGTCCAGCCTGTCCGCCGGCGACGACGTGCCGGAGTGGATGGACGAGTTCCTGGACGACCTCGCCACCTACGACGACGAGCAGCTCGCCGAGGCCGAGGACGACGCCCTCAACCGGGTCCGGCCCATGCAGCCCGACCCGACCTCCGACGAGACCGCCCTGCTGGAGAAGATGCTCGACTGGGCGGAGGCCAAGGAGGCGCAGCCCGACGCCAAGGCCCGCGAGCTGATTAACTACCTGACCGCTATCTGCAAGCCCGACGGCCGGCACTGGACCAACGAGCGCGTCGTCGTGTTCACCGAGTACCGCGACACCCAGCTGTGGCTCGCGGACCTGCTCCGCCAGGAGGGTCTCGGCGGCGACGGGCTCGCGCTCCTGCACGGCGGCACGCCTACCGACGAGCGCGAACAGATCCGGCTCGCGTTCCAGGCCCACCCCACCGAGCGGCCGGTGCGCATCCTGCTCGCCACCGACGCCGCCAGCGAGGGCATCGACCTGCAGAACCACTGCCACCGGCTGGTCAACTACGACATCCCGTTCAACCCCAACAAGCTGGAGCAGCGGATCGGCCGGATTGACCGGTACGGGCAGAAGGTCACTCCGGAGATCCAGCACTTCGTCGGCACCGGCTTCGGCAAACCCGTCGACTCGTTCGAGGCGGACCTGGAGTTCCTGTCCCGGGTCGCCACGAAGGTCGCGCGGATGGAGGAGGACCTGGGCTCGGTCAACGCCGTCCTCTCCGACGCCGTACAGCGCCGGATGCTCGGCGAGCAGGTCGGCGTGGACATCGACAAGGCAGGCAAGGGCAGGACCGGCGGCAGCCTGCCCACCGAGCACAACCTGCGCGAGCAGGTCCGCCGGCTGCGCGCCGACCTGGACAAGACCGTTGAGGAACTCGGCATCACCCCGACGGCGGTCAAGCGGGTCGTCGACACGGCCCTGGACCTGGCCCGCCAGCAGCCACTCAAGCGGCATATCGACGACAAGCACCTGACCGACGGCCTCTATGAAGTGCCGCCGCTGACCGGCTCCTGGCAGCGCGCCAGCGCTGGCCTCACCGCCAAACTGCAGGACGACGACGAGCCGCCGCGCCAACTGCCGGTCGCCTTCGACCCGCAGGTCGCGAAGGAGGACCGCGACGGCATCGTCCTCGCCCACCTCAACCACCCCCTGGTCGCCATGTCGACCCGGCTGCTGCACGCCGCCGTCTCCAACCCCGACATCGGCCTCCACCGGGTCACCGCCGTGGTCAGCGACGACCCGACGCTGGAAGATGTGCTGGTCGGGGCGTACTCGCGGTTCGTGCTGGTCGGCGCCGACGGTGTGCGGCTGCACGAGGAGGTCCTCTACGCCGGCGGCTGGGCACCCGAGCAGGGCCGCTTCCGCCGCCTGGAGAACCTGACCACCCTCGGCGGCATCCTCGACCGGGCGCTCACCACCGGCACCCCCGCCTCGCCCCTCGTTCAGAAGCGACTCGCCGAGCGTTGGGACCGTGTCAGGGATGGCCTGGTCGCCGCCGTCGACTGGCGCACCAACACCCGCCAGGAGGCCCTCGCCCGCAAGCTTGAGCAGCGGCAGACAGTTGAGCAGCAGCGCATCCGGCACAACCTCGACCAGTTCGCCGCCACCCTGCGCGGTGCCCTCGCGACGTCAGAGGAGGGCGTCGGCGGGCAGGACTCGCTGTTCACGTCCGAGCAGCTCGTCGCGATGAGCAAGAGCAAGGAAGAACTCGCCCAGTACCGCAAGGACCGCCAATCCTGGGAGGAACGCTTGTCGGCCCTCGAAGCCGAGCGCGACCGCGAACTCGACGCCGTCGCCGCCCGCTACCGCGACCCGAAGCCGCACCGGTTCCCGGTCGCCGTGGTCTTCGTCGTACCGAAGCGGGAGGCCATCCGATGAGCCGCACGTTCCGTCGCCCCGCCCCCGACGGCGCCGAGCAGCACCGCAACTGGCTGAGCCTGGTCGACGTCAACGGCCCGTTCCTCAGCCTGCCGGTGCTGCGTCGCACCTGGTCCACCCTCGACGCTCTTGACAAAAAGGCCCGCGAGCGGCTGCGCCAGGAGCACACCACCTGGCAGTCCGACACCGCCGCGGGCCAGCAGACCTGGATCGGGTACGTGCTGGGCGAGCTGCTCGGCTGGGGCGACGCGCTGCACGAGGACGGCCTGGACACGCTCGCCTACACCGTCGCCGAGCACGACACCGAGCTGCGACCGTCGTTCGCGCTGACCGAGCCGGGGGAGGAGATCAAGCCGGACAGCATACGGCTGCTCGGCCTCATCTGCCCGCCCGGCCAGCAGCCGACCGCGCGCATCAAGGAATCCACCTGGGCCGCGACCCCGGCCGACCGGCTCGCCCACCTGTGCCGGCATCACAACATCGAACTCGGCCTCGCCACCGACGGCCGCTGGTGGACGCTGGTCTGGGCGCCTCGCGGCGGCGTCACCAGCACCGCCACCTTCGACACGGTCTCCTGGCCGGAGGCGGCCGAGCGGGACGTGGTGCGGGCGTTCGTGTCGCTGCTGTCCCGCCGCCGGTTCTTCGGCGTGCCCGACGGCGAGCGGCTGGTGCCGCTACTGCGAGACAGCCTGGGCAGCCAGGAGGAGATCACCGAAGCGCTCGGCGTCCAGGTCCGCCGGGCCGTCGAGCTGCTCGTCGCCGCGATCGGCCGAATCGACGTACGCGAACGGGAGCTTGGCGGCCGCGGATTGGCAGACGTCGAGGCACACGAGGTCTACCGCGGCGCGGTCTCCGTGATGATGCGGATCGTCTTCCTGCTCTTCGCCGAGGAGCGCAAGCTGCTCCCCGCCGACAACGACCTCTACATGAAGGCGTACTCGGCGGGGCGGCTCTGTGCCGAGTTGGAGCAGCGAGCTACCGAGGGCAGCGAGGAAGACCTGGAGCACAGCTCCGCCGCCTGGCACCGGCTCCTCGCCCTGTTCAACGCCGTCTACCACGGCATCGACCACCCCAGCCTCAAGCTGCACGGCCACGACGGCTCGCTCTTCGACCCGAAGCAGTACGAGTGGATGCCGCTCACCATCGACGACCGGACCGTGCTGCACATGCTGCGGTCGGTGCAGTACGTCGAGGTCGGCACCGGCCGGTCGCGGGAACGCCGGACGGTCAGCTTCCGCAGCCTCGACGTCGAGCAGATCGGGTACGTCTACGAGGGCCTGCTCTCCTTCGAAGGCTTCCGAGCCGAAGGCGTAACCGTCGGGCTGATCGGCAAGGAAGGGCTAGAGGAGGAGGTCGCGCTCACCGACCTGGAGGCGCTACGCGAGCGACACCCCGACGTGCCGGCGCTGGCCAAGGCGCTCGCGGAGAAGTACAAGGACTCGAAGATTGGCTCGGTCGCGGCGCTGACGAAGAAGCTTGCGCCGCTCGACGGGGTAGAACGCGAGGAAGCCCGCAAGAGGCTGCTCGCCGTTACCGGTGGCGGCTACCAGCTTTCCGAGCGGCTGCTGCCCTTCTCCGGCCTCCTCCGTGAGGACCTCCGGGGCCTGCCGGTGGTGATCCTGCCCGGGGCGCTCTTTGTCACTGAGTCGGCACTCCGCCGCAACACGGGCACCCACTACACCCCGCGATTCCTCGCTGAGGAGGTCGTCGAGGGTGCGCTGGAGCCACTGGTCTACGAGCCGGGCCCGTTGCAGACAGCGGACAAGTCCCAGTGGAAGCCGAAGTCGAGCAAGGAGATCCTTTCTCTGAAGGTCGCCGATATCGCCATGGGGTCCGCGGCCTTCCTGGTCGCAGCGGCCCGCTACCTGGCCGGGCATCTGATCGAGGCCTGGTCGCGGGAGGGTGACCAGCGGGCGCTCGCCCACCAGCAGCGTGGCGTCGACCGGGCGGTGGACGCCGACGACGATGCGCTGGTGATCGAGGCCCGGCGACAGATCATCGAGCACTGCCTGTACGGGGTCGACATTAACCCGATGGCGGTGGAGATGGCGAAGCTGTCGCTGTGGCTGGTCTCGATGGACCCGCAGCGCCCCTTCACCTTTCTCGACGACCGGCTGGTGGCGGGCGACTCGCTGCTGGGTCTCGGTAACCGGTCGGTGCCCGCCGAGGGCGGCGGGCGTGACCTACGGCTGGACCGCGAGTTGTCCGAGGCCCTGGAGCTTCGGCGGCGACTCGCCGCGTTGCCGGACGACCAGGAGCACCTGGCGGATAAGCGGCGGCTGCTCGACGAGGCTCGGGAGGTGCGGCAGCGGGCCGACGCGTACGCCGACCTGGTCGTCGGGGCGTCGCTCGCCTCGGTTAAACGAGGCCAGGACCCGGTTGTGATCGCCGAGCGGGTTGGCACGCTGGCCCAGCAGCTGGCGCGCGGCGGCGACGTGGACCCGTTGGTCGAGCAGGCACGGTCGTGGCTGGCCCTCGACCAGCCGGCTGGCGGGTTCGGCCGGAACCCGCTGCACTGGCCCCTGGAGTTCCCCGAGGTCTTCGAGCAAGGCGGCTTCGACGCCATCATCGGCAACCCACCCTTCCTCGGCGGTCAGAAGCTAACCGGCGCGTTGGGCCCGGCCTACCGCGAATGGTTGATTAGCGCAATCGGCCGGAATGCCCGGGGTAGCGCTGACCTGGTCGCCTATTTCTCGCTCCGGGCGCACGACCTGCTCAACTCCGGCGGGCAGGCCGGATTGATTGCCACCAACACCCTAGCCCAAGGCGACACCCGTGAGGTGGGTCTCGATCAGATTGTCGCCGGTAAGGTCACCATCCGCCAGGCGATCAAGAGTAGGCCGTGGCCGTCACAGTCGGCGGCGTTGGAGTTCTGCGCCGTTTGGACCAGTCGAGCAGACCTGAGCGACAGAGCTGAGCGGCGTGCCGACGGGGTAGCGGTTGCCGGCATCACTCCATCGCTTGACGTCGAATCACGGGTGACGGGGAACCCCCACCGCCTCCAGAGCAACGCCGGCATCTCCTTCCAGGGC
This sequence comes from Micromonospora sp. S4605, assembly GCF_003176715.1. Classification (NCBI taxonomy): domain Bacteria; kingdom Bacillati; phylum Actinomycetota; class Actinomycetes; order Micromonosporales; family Micromonosporaceae; genus Micromonospora; species Micromonospora sp. S4605. Next base: position 59,783 of record NZ_QGSW01000237.1, on the reverse strand, counting down.
TCGATCATTCTGGGGCTGGGCTTCACAATGCTGCCGGAGGCAGCCGCCGCGCTGATAGCTAGAGACGATCGCAATCGAAATGTCCTCTTCCCGTATCTCAACGGGCAGGACCTGAACTCACGCCCGGACGGCTCGTCGAGCCGCTGGGTCATCAACTTCCATGACTGGAACGAGGCCCAGGCGCAGGCCTATCCGGACTGCTACGACCAGGTCAGGCGCCTGGTCAAGCCGGAACGGGATCAAAGCAAAGATCGAGGTGCACGAGAATTTTGGTGGCGCTATCTCCGGCCTCGACCTGAGATGCAGGCAGCCATTGCGAAGCTGGAGCGGGTCGTGGTGATCACCCTGGTGAGCAAGACGGTCATGCCGGTGATGGTGCCGACCGGGCAGGTCTTCTCACACGCGCTCGGGGTGTTCGCAACGGACGACTCAGCGATGTTGGCGCTCCTGTCCAGCTCGCCGCACTACTGGTGGGCCGTTAGTCGCGCGTCGTCTATGAAGGCAGATCTCCGTTACACGCCGTCAGACGTGTTCGAGACGCTTGCACTGCCCGACTTGAACGCGGAGATGCGGACGCTGGGGGACCGACTGGATGAGTACCGCCGGGACGTAATGCTCAGCCGCCAGGCTGGGCTTACGGCGACGTACAACCTGATGTTCGACCCGGCCTGTCAGGACGACGACATCACGGAGTTGCGGAGTATTCACTGTGACATCGACGAGGCGGTCTGCCGCGCCTATGCCTGGAATGACCTCGTGGCGCAGGGTCTCGACCATGGTTTCCACAAGGCCGGCGCCTACACCCGCTACACCATTGGCCCCGCGGTTCAGCGCGAAATCCTTGACCGGCTGCTGGAGCTGAACCACCAGCGCTACACCGAGGAAGAGGCGCGCGGGCTGCACAACAAGAAGAAATCTGGCCGCAAGGCCGATTCCACGCAAGCAGGCCTGTTTGAACTCTAGCCCCTCGTCCGGAGGTAGCTCCCCGTGTTCGTCCGTGGTCAACTCACCCGCCAGCGCGGCGTCGACCCGCGTGCCCTTACGTTTGCCGTTCTCGATCTGCAAACCACCGGCTTGCATCCCAGGCAGGGTTCTCGCGTCTGTGAGGTTGGGATCGTCCGGATGCGCGGCGACGGGGTCGTCCTCGATGAGTACTCGACGCTGGTCAACCCCTGCCTGCGCATCAGCAACGATGAGTTTCACGGGATCACAAACGCGGATGTTCAGCATGCACCGAGGTTCCAGGACATCGCGGGGGATGTTCTGGCCTACCTGAGCGACTCAGTCGTGGTGGGCCACAACTTGGACTTCGAGGAGAAGTTCCTGGTCGCTGAGTTCGGCCGCTCGAACGTCACCCTCGCGCAGGTTCCGGGGGTCTGTTCCCTCGTCACCTCCCGGGTCCAACTCGACCGGTGGGGCTACAAGCTGGAGAACATCGCCAACCTCATCACCGATGAGTGGCCGGCGGCGCTGCACTCCGCGCTCGGCAATGCGAGGGCCCTTGCCGAGATGCTCGCGAGGCTGATCGCGGAGGCTCCGCAGCCGCTGTACTGGCTGGGTCCGCCGCCCGCGCCGCTGCCTCAGCTGCCGCGCAGCGGCATCATCGCCCCGCGAGCCGTTGGGCTCCGCAAGGGCACGGAAGGGTGGCTCGCTACGTTGACGGCACGGCTGCCGCGCATGGCGTACTCCCCGCAGCCGCGCCCGGACGGGCTGCGTGACTACCGGGCGCTGCTCGCCCATGCGCTTGCGGATGGACGGATCGTCGGCGAGGAGGCCAACCAGCTTGCGGTCCTTGCCGCCCGCGCCGGCCTGACCCAGGCCACGGCGCGTCAGGTCCATGAGGAGTTCCTCGCCGGTGCTCGGGACCGCGCCGAGGCCGACGGAGTAGTGACGTCGGCGGAGCTGAGAGAGTTGCAGCGCGCTGCGAAGGAGCTTGCGGCATCGCATCTCATCAGCGACCTGGAGGAGGCCGCATCCGCGAACCGCGCCAGAAGCAACGGACCGTTGAAGAGCTGGCGGATCATGCCGATCGGCGATTCGGCCGCTGTCACCGAGGTGGTCGACTTCGCAGTCGAGCACGGGGCGAAGGTCGCGGTCAACCTCACCAAGACGGTCCGCCTGGTCATCTGCGACCGTGCCGCAGAGAACGATCCGCGGATCGCCAAGGCCCTCGCTGCCGGTGTCGACGTGGTGTCACCAGATCAGGCGCGGAAGCGCCTGGAGAGCGAGGTGGCGACGGTTCCCGGCGGGCTGTTCACCGATCCACGCGGTGAGCAGGTCGCCAACCGGCTCGCCGCCGAGCAGGCAGCAGCAACCCCGCCCGCTCGTCCCGAATGGCACGAGTTCTGGCGCCCACGCGAGCTGACACCCGCCGAGTACCACGCGATGTTTGTCGAGCGCCACGAGGACTGGGACGAGATCCACACGATGCGAATCACCGTGCCCGTCGCCCACAATCGGCAGCCGGCGATGCCGACTGCTGCCAAGAAGGGTGGGTGCGCGGCTGTCATCGCCGTTGGCGGCGCGATCGTGGTCGGTGTTGCCGAACTTGTCCGGCAGGTAGTCGCATGAGGCGTCGTGAACTCCGGACCAATGCAATGCACATTGCCAAGCTGAGGAGGTCCTCGTGACGGTTGACGCGCAGGGAGGACTCTTCCCGCACCCCCGTGGCGAGCAGCAGGCGCTGTCCCTGGCGAGGGCGGAGGACCCGGGACAGGACCAGTCCGTGTTGATTCCGGCGCTCGACGTGCCGCAGACCTTCCCCGAGGCCACCTCCTACCAGGTGCGCGACGAGCTGGAGGAGCTGATCGGGCGGGACCTGCTCGGGCCGTGGGGTGGTGAGCACGAGGAGTTCCGTCCCGGCGCCATGGGTCCGCGCGAGCGTTACCTCGTCGGCATGCTCGGCCCGAAGCAGCGGCCGCGCGCCGACCGCCGCGACTCGTCCGAGGTGCACGACGTAAACGCGGCCGTCCAGGGCGACGGCAGCGAGGCCGATCTGCCCGAGGTGGTCACGCCGCAGAACCTCGGCAAGATGTGGGCCTCCTCGATCGGGCTGTCGTTCGCCGTCGCCGGCGACACCGACGTGCTGTCGGTGACCGCCGAGTGGGGCCGCTACGACCTGCGTGAGTCCGAGGACGAGAAGGGCAAGAAGCGTCGCGTCTGGTACCGCGAGCCGGTCTCCAACGCGAAGGAGGTCCGGCTCGACGGCGACACCTCGTACCGGATCCCGCTCACCGTCCCCAGCCAGGACGACCCCGGCGTGCACCTCTCCGTCGAGGTCCGGCCGCGCGACGGCCGGCGGGTCGTGCAGCTCGCCCTGATCAACACGCAGCTCGAGCCGGAGAGCAACGCCGACACCGCCTGGCTCTTCCAGTCCGCGCTGACGGTGACCGCATTGGACGGTCACGCCGCCGTCTTCCTGCCGATCGACGACCCGCTCGACGGCGTCAAGGGAACCGGCGACGACCTGGAGGAGGCGCACCTCCGCCTGCTTTACCGGTCGCAGCGCCGCTACGCCTCCGGCCGCAACGTCGCCGTCCACCCCTGGGTACGCGACGGCGAGCGCTGCGCCCACAAGCTCTTCACCACCTGGCTCCCCACCTACAACGTCCCCGCCACGGTCGCCCCGGTGGGTAAGGGCACGCCGCTGGCCGGCGTCGAGTTGTCCATGGACGCCCTCGCCGCCGCCGACATCGATCGCCTCCGCACCGGTCTGGCGCCACTCGCCGATGGGTACGAGGCCTGGCTCGACGACGAGGCCGCGAAGATTCCCGACCTGCCCGAGGCGCTCCGCGAGGCCGCCCAGACCGCGGTCATGAACGCCGAGAAGGCGGCGAAGCGCATCCGAGCCGGAATCGCCGTGCTCACCAACCCCGAGGCGGACAAGCACGCCGAGGCGCTCGCCGCGTTCCGGTTCGCCAACGAGGCCATGGCGCTGCAGCGTCGCCACAGCGAGGTTGCCCGGCTCCGGGAAGAGCAGGGCCTGACGTACGCGGAGGCCAAGGCAGCCATCGGCGCGCGCGGCGCCGCTGCTGCCTCCTGGCGGCCCTTCCAGCTCGCGTTCGTGCTGCTCAACCTGCCGTCGCTGACGGACCCGGCGCACCCCGAGCGGGCCGCCGACCGGGACGCCACGGTCGACCTGCTCTTCTTCCCGACCGGTGGTGGCAAGACCGAGGCGTACCTGGGTCTGACCGCGTTCACTTTCGCCATCCGCCGGCTGCAGGGCGTGGTCGGTTCTGGGGCGGACGCCCGCAGCGGCGAGGCTGGTGTCGCGGTGCTCATGCGCTACACGCTGCGGCTGCTCACCGCGCAGCAGTTCCAGCGGGCCGCCGCGCTGATCTGCGCCGCCGAGGTGCTGCGCCAGCGCGACGAGGGCACCTGGGGCAAGGAGCCGTTCCGTATCGGGCTCTGGGTCGGCGGTGGAGTCTCGCCGAACTGGTTCGACGAGGCGGCCGAGCAAATCGCGGAGGCCCGCGAGGCGGGGCACGGCAAGTTCACCAACGTCCTCCAGACGCTGAGCTGCCCGTGGTGCGGGTCGAAGCTGCGTGCCGAGCGGGACCTGGAACCCAAGGAGGACCTGCGCCGCGTCCTGCTCTTCTGCTCCGAGGCCGAGGGGGTAGACGCCTGCCCGTTCTCCCGCACGCGCAGCAGCGAGGGCCTGCCGATCCTCACCGTCGACGAGGAGATCTACCGGTACGCCCCCAGCCTGGTCATCGCCACCGTCGACAAGCTCGCCCAGCTCCCGTGGCGCGGCTACGCGGGCCTGCTCTTCGGGCGGGTGCGCGAGCGCTGCCCCCGGCACGGCTACCGGCACGACGACCTCGATGCGCGGACCGGCTGCGGCGCCCGGCACAACAAGAAGGGCAGCCTGGAGGCGGTCACCAGTCAGCCGGTGATCCGGCTGCGTCCGCCCGACCTGATCATCCAGGACGAGCTGCACCTCATCTCCGGCGCGCTCGGCACCGTGGTCGGCCTCTTCGAGGCGGCCGTCGACCAGCTCTGCACCTGGCCGCTGCCCGACGGTGGCGAGGCCGGACCGAAGATCGTCGCGTCCACGGCCACCACCAAGCGGGCGCGGGAGCAGGTGCTCGGCGTATTCGGCCGGGACCTGGCGGTCTTCCCGCCGCCGGTCATCGACATCACCGACACGTTCTTCAGCCAGCAGGTGCCGGTCACTGTTGCCAACCCCGGCCGCCGCTACCTCGGTGTCTGCGCCCACGGCGTACGGATGAAGTCCGCCGAGATTCGGGTCGCCGAGATCCTGCTGCTCGCCGGACAGACCCTGTTCGACAAGTACGGCGGACCGGCCGACCCGTACATGACGACGGTCGGCTACTTCAGCGCCACCCGAGAGTTGGCCGGCATGCGGCGCCTCCTCGACGACCAGGTCGCCACGCGTGTCCGCACCCACGGCCGGCGTAAAGACCTCTCCGACCGGCTCGTCGGGCCGAGCATGCTGAACGTGCAGGAGCTGACGTCCCGGATCTCGTCCGGCGACATCAGCGAGGTGCTGAAGCGGCTGGAAGTCGGCTTCGACCCGGAAATCGACACGACCGTTCGACGGAAGGCGATCTTCGAGGACATGCGGGAGGCCATGAAGGCCAAGACCGCCTCCAACCCGCGGCTCAACCTGCACCCGGTGACCGACCGCTACTACAAGCGACAGAACGAGGGCCAACTCCCGGTCGACGCCGTGCTCGCCACCTCGATGCTCCAGGTCGGTGTGGACGTGTCCCGATTCGGTCTCATGGTGGTCACCGGCCAGCCGAAGAACACCGCCGAATACATCCAGGCGTCCTCCCGGGTCGGCCGGGACGCCCGCCGGCCCGGCCTGGTGGTCACCCTCTACAACTGGACCCGCCCCCGGGACCTCGCCCACTACGAGGACTTCGAGTACTACCACGCCACCTTCTACCGTCAGGTGGAGGCGCTGTCGGTCACCCCGTACACCCGGCGGGCGCTGGACCGGCAGACCACCGCGACCCTGGTCGCGGCCGTCCGCAACGCGGAGGAGGGCTTCTCTCGCAACACCGATGCGCACGACGTGCCGCTCGACGGCCCCGAGGTGCAGCGAGTCGTCAGCCGGTTCCTCCAGCGGGCCGAGGACATCGCCGGCGACCGCGGCCGGGACTACCTCCTTGAGCGGATCAACCGGCTGCGGGACGTGTGGAACGAGCGGAAGACCGGCGCCACGCGGCTCGGCTACGCCGACGGGACCTTCAAGCAGCAGAAGCTGACCGGCCTACTCAGCGTGGCCGGCGGCGAGCGGTGGACCGAATGCACAGTCGGGCAGTCCATGCGGGAGACCGAGAACGAGATCAACCTGGTGCTGCCGGCCGGCGACAAGATCTTCGACCCGCAGTACGGGGCGCCGGAGTGGTCGTTCGGACCGCCGAGTGACGACGTGCGGGACGAGGACCGGCCCGACGGGGACGAGCTGGGCGAGTCGACCCTCGCGGGGAAGGGGAACTGATGGCGAGCAAGCACTTCCGGCGGGTCGGCTCCGTCCGGCCCAGCCACCTGATGTTCACCACCGGCGTCGGTGCGATCGTCGACCTGCCGAACTTCTCCGTGCTGGTGCGGGGCTTGGACGACTGGAACCACGACGTGGTGCCCGACTGGGAGGCGATTGCCGAGCCCCGACTCCTCGCCGCCGTCCGCAAGCTGCTCAAGCAGAAGTCCATCAAGGAACTGCGGCCGGCGCCGTGGATGGACGGCGCCGACCAGCAGCCCAATGGCCCGGCGGCCAAGGTCGGTGTGCCGATCACGCCCTTCCCCGGCTGGCTGCGCTGCACGGCGTGTGACGAACTGGCCCCGATCGAGGGCGGAGTCTTCGGCTTCGAGAACTCGAAGGCCCGCAAGCCCCACGAGGCGCGGTTCTTCCACACGGTCTGCGGACGGAAGAAGTCCGGCCGGCGGCCGATGGCGGTGGCGGCCCGCTTTGTGCTGGCCTGCACGGCCGGGCACCTCGACGACTTCCCGTACGCCCAGTACGTGCACCAGGGCGGCAGCTGTCCCAACGTCAGCCACCCGAAGCTGCGGATGGACGACCGGGGCGGCAACCTCGGCGCCAACGTCGAGATCCGGTGCGTGCCGTGCGGCGCACGCCGCAACATGAAGGAGGTCCTCGGCCAGCGCGGCGCGGACAAACTCCCCCGCTGCCGGGGCCGGCGGGCACACCTGGGTGACTTCGAGCCGGGGGAGTGCAACGGAGAGCTGAAGCTCCTGGTGGTCGGCGCGTCCAACCAGTGGTTCGCGCAAACGCTCTCCGCGCTCGCCGTTCCGCGCACGGGTGCCAGCGAGCTGCAAACCAAGGTCGAGCAGCACTGGCCGACCTTCGAGAAAATGGAGAGCCCTGCGTTTCTGCCATTCGCCCGTGCCGCCGTCCCGGTGGTGGAACGGGAGTTCAAAGGGTGGACCGACGAGCAGATCTGGGCGGCCATCGAGCGGCACCGCAGCGGCCCCAAGAACGACGACGAGAAGGGCTACCCGGACCTGCACACCCCGGAGTGGGAGATCTTCTCCGGCGGGGAACTGCCGCCCGCCACGCCTGACTTCACGCTGCGGCGGGACCCGAACGGCGTGCCCGGCCAGCTCAAGGAGTTCTACGCCGACGTCATCCAGGCCGAGCGGCTGCGCGAGGTCCGCGCGCTGGTCGGCTTCACCCGTCTGGACGCACCCGACCCGATGGACCCCGACCTCGTCCTGCGGGCACCCCTGAGCAAGGCCACGCCGACCTGGGTGCCGGCCAGCGAGGTACGCGGCGAAGGGATCTTCCTCCGGCTCCCCGAGGACCTCCTCGTCGAGTGGGAACGCCGGGTCACCGACACCGAAACCATGGAGACGCACCGAGAGGCGTACGGACGGTTCCGGGAGAACCGCTACTCCGGGCGTATCCGCGGCGGCTTCGACCGGATGCGGCACTGGCCGGGGGAGCGGTACTTCGCCCTGCACACCCTGTCGCACCTGCTGATCCGCACCATCGCACTGGAGTGCGGCTACAGCTCGGCCAGCCTGTCGGAGCGCATCTACACCGGCACCCCAGAGGACCCGCAGCGGGCCGGCATCCTCATCTACACGGCCGTCCCCGACGCCGAAGGGACGCTCGGCGGTCTGGTCTCGCTCGCCGAGCACGACGACCTGGTCCGCCTCACCCACCGGGCGCTGAACGACGCCATGCACTGCTCATCGGATCCGCTCTGCTCCGAGCGGCTTCCGCACCACCCGGAGGACTTCCTGCACGGCGCCGCCTGCCACGTCTGCCTGTTCGTCTCCGAGACGACCTGCGAACGCGGCAACCGCTTCCTCGACCGACGATTCGTCGTACCCATCGACAAGCCGGAACTGGCGCTCTTCCCCGAGCTGCCATGAGCGGGCGTCAGCGAACGAATCATCAGGGCTGCCCGACGGTGCCTCATGGCGACACGGAGCGGAGCGGAGTGCCGGTATGAGCTGGTATCCGGCGTTCGAGGCGGCGGCCGAGGCCGCGGTGCATCGGCTCGGTCCGAGTCACCTGCGGGTGCTGGCCGACCGCCTCGGCGGCGGCTGGCCGGAGCAGGCGCTGCGGCACGCCGTCCCGGTGCCCGGCTTCGCCGATGCGGCCGGAGCGGTGCTGGCCGCACAGCATGCGTCCGGGATGTCGCCGGTGGAGGCGGCGGCGTACCTGAGGGGGCTGGCGGCCGGGCACGCCCAGCGGTCGGCAGAGGTGCGAATCGAGTCGGTGTGGAGCGGGCCGAGCACCCATCCGGTGCCGGTTCGATCAACCGCCCAGGTGCTGGTTGAACTCGTGGGAGAGGCCCGGGGCGAGCTGCTGCTGATGACGTACTCAGCGACGCCGTACCAGCCGCTGCTGACGGCGCTGGCGGCGGCGGTCACGCGTGGCGTTCGCGTCACCGTCGTGGTCGAGACCCGGGATGGTGCGGGAGGCGCGTTGCAGGGCACGGAGCCGGCGGCGGCATTTGGGACCGTGCCCGGCGTCAAGCTCTGGCACTGGCCGAAGGAGCAACGCGCCGAGCACCCCGCCAAGATGCACGCGAAGATCGCGGTCGCCGATCGCCGGGTGCTGCTGGTGTCCAGCGCCAACCTCACCCAGTCAGGAGTCAACCGCAACATCGAAGCCGGGCTGCTGGTGCGCGGCGGCACGGCACCCCAGCGGGCAGCCGAGCACATCGCCGAACTTCAGAGCCGGGGCGTGCTGACCCGGCTGCGCAATGCCGGGCAGGGGTGGTGACGGTGGACGGTGCCACGGTCGCGGCTGGCGATATCGCCCGACTCGCCGGCGTTGGCCGAGCCGCCGTCAGCAACTGGCGACGGCGGTTTCCCGACTTTCCCCACCCGGTTGGTGGCAGCTCGGCGAGCCCGCTCTTTGCGCTGAGTGAGGTCGAGGCTTGGCTGACCCGACACGACAAGCCGTTCCAGCTTACCGCAATGGACCGGGTCTGGCAGTCGCTGCGCGGTGCGGCGGCCGACCTGGAGCTGGGCGACCGCATCGGCTACCTCGGTGGCTTCCTGGTTTATCAGGAGCGGGATCCGGCGGGTTGGAAGATCCTCTCGGACCAGCCGGACGACATCGTGCGGAACCGCCTCGCCGACGCGAGGGCGGCGGTTGTCCCGGAGTTCGCGCACCTGGTCACCGCCCTACCGGACGCGGACGCGGTGACCATCGTGCGGCTGGCCGCCGAAGCGGCCGACCTCGAAGGCCCGCGAGCGGTCTTCGACTTCCTCCGCCAGCGGTACCTGGAGGTCCACTCCCGCCGACACACGGTCACGCCCTCCTGGGTGGCGAACCTCATGATCACCCTGTCCGGCGCGGCGCGTGGGCGGGTGCTCGACCCGACGTGCGGAATCGGCACCCTGCTGCTGGCCGCCCGGGCTGCCGGCGCCACCGAACTGGCTGCCCAGGAGATCAACCGCACCGCGGCCCGACTGGCCGTCTCCCGCCTCCTTCTGGCCGGTGACAACGCGCGACTCATCGTCGCTGACTCCCTGCGCGCCGATGCCTTCGCCGACGAACTCTTTGACGTCGTTGTCTGCAACCCGCCGTTCGGCGATCGATCGTGGGGATACGACGAACTCACCAGTGACCCTCGCTGGGCGTACGGCCTGCCACCGCGGGGCGAGTCGGAGCTGGCCTGGTTGCAGCACTGCCTCGCCCACGTCCGGCCCGGGGGACACGTGGCCATCCTGATGCCGGCCGCCGCCGCCAGCCGCCGCGCGGGTCGCCGTATCCGGGCAAACCTGCTTCGCTCCGGCGCCCTCCGGGCGGTCATCAGCCTGCCCGGATGGGGCACCACCGCTCCCGGCGGCCCGGACCTGTGGGTGCTGCGCCGCCCTGATGGTGCAGACCAGACGCGTGTGCTGCTCGTCGATGCAACCGCCGATCGAGACTTGGTCGAGGAGGCGTGGCGAGCCTTCCTCGCCGACCCGGAGACCGACCTACCAGGCCTGAGCCGGTCGTTCCGCATCAAAGACCTGCTGGATGAGGTCGTCGACCTCACGCCCGCCCGCCACGTCATCGCGAGCCCAGCCGCCAGGGGACCGGCGTTCCGTCCGGTGCGAACCCGGCTGTTGACGGCCGCCAGGACCCTCGCGGACACCTTGCCCGACCTGTCGATGCCGGCTCCGTCCGAGCCGTTGGCCACAACCACCATCGGCGAACTCGCCAAGTCGGGCGCGGTGTCGATCCGTCAAGCACCGATGGGAATGCGGACCGACCGGGGAGACCAACCCGTCCTCACCGCCAACGACGTTCGGCTCGGTCGTCCGCCATCCGGAGCCGCAAGCATCGCCCCCGGTTCGATCACCCTGCGGCAGGGCGACGTGGTCGCTGTGCCGCCCGGGCGGCACTCGGCCGTACGGGTGCTCACCGAGGACGGGACGCTGCTCGGCCCGCAGCTCCTTCTCTTCCGGGTCGACCCGGAGCAGCTCGACCCTCACTTTCTCGCCGGGTTCCTCCGAATCGCGCAAGCGGCACCCCGTACCTCGTCCGGCTCGACGCGTACCGATCTGCACCGCGCAAGGCTGCCCCGGCTACCCATCGACGCCCAGCGCGTCTACGGCGAGGCGCTCGAGACACTGTCGGCTTTCCAACAGTCGGTACGGGAGTTGGCGGACCTCGCGGATTCCCTTGTCGCACTAGGCTTCGCGGGTCTCGCCGATGGCAGCCTGAGGCCGGACGGAGCAACGGATGATTAGCGTGGCCATCGCCGTGGGGGCAGGGGAGAGGCTGTGTCTGGGCGGACGCTGAGCAACGGGCGCTACGAGCTGGAGACTCTTCCGCTAGCCCGGGGCGGCATGGGCGAAGTCTGGCTCGGGCGGGACACCAAGCTCGACCGGGAGATCGCCGTCAAGTTCATCCGCTTCCCGGACGGCACCCGCGACGATGAGCACATCCGTCGGTTTGTGCGGGAGTCGCGCATCACCGCCCGGCTGGAACACCCCGGCGTGCCCGCCGTCTACGACGTCGGGGTCGACGGCGACGGCCGCCCCTTCCTGGTCATGCAACGCATCCACGGGATCAGCATCGCCGACCTCGTCGCCGAGCAGGGGGCGTTGCCCATCGGCTGGGCCGCCGCGATCGCGGCCCAGGTCTGCGCCGTGCTCGCCGCCGCCCACCGCGCCTCACTGGTGCACCGGGATCTCAAGCCGAGCAACCTCATGCTGGAACCGGACGGACGGGTGAAGGTCCTCGACTTCGGCCTCGCCGTGGCGCCGACCCTCGCCGACTTCTCGAAGATCACCCACACCGGCCAGCCCTTGGGTACGCCGGCGTACATGGCCCCTGAGCAGGTCGAGGCGAACCTGAGCAGCCCCGCCACCGACCTCTACGCGCTCGGCTGCACGCTGCACGAGATGCTCTCCGGCGAACACGTCTTCACCGGCTCGACGTCCTATTCCGTGATGAGCAAGCAGGTGAAGGAGACCCCGCCCGCCCTGCGTTCGATCCGCGCCGAGGTGCCCCCCGACCTGGAACAACTGGTGCTCGACCTGCTCGAGAAGAAGCCACAGTCCCGGCCGGCGAGCGCCGAGGCCGTCTACGACCGGCTGCTGCCCTTCGCCACCGCCCTCGGTCCGCTGCCTGGTGTCCTCGATCCCCCGTCGACGACGAGCCCGGTCCGGCTGTACGCGGGCGTCCTGAGCCGAGTGTTCGCCGAGACGACCGTGGTCTCGAGTACCTCAGCCGGCGTATCGCCGCAGCCCACCACAGCACCGCCACGCCAACCGGAGCCGGCACCCCAACACGAACGGCTCAACCGGAGTGACCTGGACCGGGCCCGCAGCGAAGCCCATGAGCTGGTTCGGCAGTCCCGTTACAGCCAGGCCGCAGAGGTGCTGACGGAAGCGGCCGGACCGGCGAGCCGCGCATTCGGCCAGACCGACCGGGACGTGGTGAGCCTGCGGTTCGAACTGGCCAACGTGTTGTTCGAGGGCGGGGACTACCGTCGCGCCGCGCCGGCGTACCACGACCTCGCCGCCGACCTCGCCGCCGCCGACGCCACGCACACCGACCTCCTGCTGCGCTGCCGTCTGCAGGAGGCGACCTGCCACGCGCTGACCGGGCAGACCAGTCAGGCGCTGCGGCAGCTCAACGACCTGCTTCAGGATGAGCGTCAGGCCTACGGCGACGAGGACCCCCGAACCCTCGAACTGCGCCGCCAGATCGGCCTGCTGCAACTCGGCGCCGGTCAGCGGCAGGCCGCCGAGCAGACCCTGTCAACGCTGCTCGCCGACCTGAAACGACTGCGCGAAGCGGGCGACCCAACTACCACCGAGATCGCCGACCTGCTCGCCTCGCTGCGCCAGTCGCGATAACTCGCACGCACCCGACCACCCGACCACCCCGCCGTCGTCATCCGCGGCACGGAACGAGGAGAGCGCCATGAACGAGCCGGCCCGGCCGATCGAACACATCTCCATCCGGGTGCCCTGGCATGACGCCGGCTGGAACGGCACGATCTGCGCAGACCCACACGGCAACGGCACCTGTGTGCTGCTGAAGAACATCGGCCAGCGCCGGAACGACGACCACGAGCGGCGCCTGGCCGGCAGCGAGATCGCCGATCTGCCCCTCGCGGACGCGCCGCCGTGTGTGGCAGAACGGGGCACCTTCATGTCCCCGCGGGTCATCCCGTTCCAACGCCAGCATCCCTTCACCCAGAAGTCGCCGGCGTTCGCCACGTTCCAGCTCACCCCGCAACCGATACCGGCGTACGCCGCTCAGGCGGTGCCCTTCCGGTGGATGTCCCGCGATGGCGCGAGGGAAATCAACGAACAACGCAGACTCGGCCTTCGTCCGGAGCTCGAAGAGCAGGTGGACGCCATCACCGGCTGGGACAGCTCCACCTGGATGATGCACGGCGACAATCAGCGGACCATCCTCGACGCCTTCTTCAGCACTGTGCAGCGCGAGTCGAGTCTCGTCTTCTTCTACGCCAAGCACAGCCCGCTGAGCGACGACCCTCGCCGGCTCCTGGTCGGGGCAGCCATGGTCACCGACGTAAACCCCACCGGCGCATACCGCAGCAGCGGCGGGGAGCAGTTCCCGGCACAGATGTGGGAGACCAACATCTCGCATTCGCTACGGCCGGACCAGCAGCGCGGGTTCCTCATGCCGTACCAGGCGCTGCTCGCCGCCCGGGACGACCGGGGCATCGACATCTCCGACGCCCTGGCCTTTGCCCCGGAAGGGGGCTGGGAGGCCTTCTCGTACGTCACCGAGCACGTCAGCCACGACCTGGCCATCGACGCCCTGCTCGCCCTCATGGCCGCGGGCCGCACCGCGCAGCGGCTGCTCGGAGCCGCGGCGGGGCCGCTGGGGTTCGACTGGCTGGAGGGGCAGCTCAACCGGCTTTGGAAGCTGCGGGGACCTCGGCCGGGGCTGGCCAGCGTACTGGCCGCCTTCGGGGTTCCGCAGTCGGTGACCCTCGCCCACCTGGTCGCCGCCGCGGGCGGTCCCGGAACGGACCCGTGGCTGACTCTCGAGCAGGCGATGGCCGACCCCGACCGACTCGGGATCGCCGCGAAGACGCACCTGACAGGCACCGTCCGCGCCACCTGGAAGGCGCTCAAGCCGGAGCGACGGAAGCTCCTTGAGCTGCTGAGCCGCTTCTCGCTGACCCGGGAGCAGGCCGAACGGTTCTTCGTCGTCGAGGAACGCGACCCGGCACTGACCGACGAGCAGATCATCACGAACCCGTACCGGCTGTTCGAGGCCGACCGAGGCCAACCCGACGCCGTACCCTTCGCCATCATCGACCGGGGCTGCTTCCCGGACGCCGCCGTCGCCGCCGAGCACCCAGTACCGGCCCCCAGCGCCATGTCGGACGACCTCGACGCCCGCCGGGTTCGTGCCCTCATCGTGGACGAACTGCAGCGGGCGAAGGCGGCGGGACACACGCTCCAGCCCCAGACAGACATCGTCACCAGCATCAGAGCTCGGACGCTGAGCGTGCCCTGCCCGGTCACCGGCGATGTCCTCGACGCCCACCAACTGTCCGCCGACACCCTGCCGCCGGAAGGCCCGCTGACCGGTGTGCCCCTGCCCAATGGCGCCGCTGCCCTGCAGCTCACCGAACTGGCCGAGGTCGGCGCCGTCATCCGCAAGGAGGTCGAGCGGCGGCTGAAGGCCCCGTCGATCACCGAGGTGCCGGACTTCGCGCGGCGGCTCGATGACCTCCTCGGCGCGATCGGTGGTGACTTGACCGACGAGGAGCGAGACGCCGAGACGCGAGCGCGGGCGGAGAAGGTGGCCGCTCTCAACACGCTGTACTCCTCGCGCATCAGCGTGCTGATCGGCTCCGCCGGCACGGGCAAGACCACGCTGCTTCAGGTGCTGCGGCACACGAAGACCGTCGACGCGGGCGGCGTCCTCCTGGTTGCCCCGACCGGGAAGGCCCGGGTACAGCTGGCCCACCGTGTCCAGGCGGAGGCCGTCACCCTCGCCCAGTTCCTCATCGCCACCAAGCGGTACAACCCGCGGACCGAGCGCTACCTCGTGACCGGAGACGTCCAGACCCGCGCCAAGAACTACAGGACGGTCGTGGTCGACGAGGCCTCCATGCTCACCGAGGAGCAACTCGCGGCGCTCTTCGACGCGGTCACCGGGGTGCAACGTCTGGTCCTCGTCGGCGACCCGCGCCAGCTCCCGCCGATCGGCGCAGGCCGCCCCTTCGTCGACATCGTGCGGCGGCTCGCACCCGCCGACATCGCCACGCGCACACCCCGCTGCGCCCCCGGCTACGCGGAGCTGACGATTCCTCGCCGCCAGGTCGGCCAGGAGCGTGACGACCTGGTGCTCGCTAGCTGGTTCGCCGACGGCGAGCTGTCGCCGGCCGCCGACCTCGTCTGGGAACGGCTGCGAGCCGGCGAGCAGTTGCCAACCCTGCGGGCGGTGCGTTATGACCGGGCTGACCTTTTCGCCACCCTGCTCACGGTGTTGCGGGACGAGATCCCGGAGCTGCGGGAGGCCTCCGACGAAGAGCTGTCGACCGCCTTCGGCCGCAGCTACGGTGGCGTTGTCTCCGGCAGGGGCAATCTCTACTACCCCGGCGGCGCGGCGAAGAAGGCCGACGCCTGGCAGATCCTCTCCCCGGTCCGCAGTCGTGGCTGGGGCACCACCGAGATCAACCGAGCCCTCAAGGACACCTTCGGCACGCGCGCGCTGGAGCAGGCGATCGGACCGAAGCGCTACAACGCCAAGCCGATCGGGCCCGAGCGAATCGTCGTCGGTGACAAGGTCATCAACATCCGCAACCACAAGTTCAGTCCCTACGCGATGTATCCGAAGGACGCGGAGCGGTTCGTCGCCAACGGCGAGCTTGGCGTCGTGATCGGCCAGACGCGGTCCGGGAAGGTGAACTGGGCGCCGAACAAGACCGAGATCGAGCTCGGCGGTCGTGCTGGCGTCAAGTACGCCTACCGCGACTGGTCCGACGACGACCGGGCGCCGATGCTGGAACTCGCGTGGGCCATCACCATTCACAAGGCGCAGGGCAGCGAGTTCCAGATCACGCTTGTCGTGCTGCCGGACGGTGCGGGGCTGAGCCGCGAGCTGCTGTACACGGCCCTGACCCGGCAGCAGCACAAGGTGATTTTGCTGCACGAGGCCGACCTCGACGAGGTCGCCAGGCTGGGCTCCGCCGTCTACTCCGACACCGCCAGGAGGCTCACCAACCTCTTCGTGGCCTCCGAGCCGATCCAGGTTGGCGACGCTGTGATCGACCGCGGTCTCGTGCACCGAACCGCCCGTGGCGAGCTGGTCCGGAGCAAGAGTGAGGTGCTCATCGCAAACCTGCTGGACGAGCTGGGGCTGTCCTACGACTACGAGTCGCCCTTCACAGGCGACGACGGTCGTACGGTCCGACCTGATTTCACGATCCTCACAGACCTGGGCGAGACCGTCATCTGGGAGCACCTCGGCATGCTCTCCGACCCTCGCTACGCCTCCAAGTGGGTGCAGAAAAAGGCCTGGTACGTCGCCAACGGGATCCGTCCCGATGAGGATGGCGGCGGCAGCCGAGGCAGGCTCGTGACCACGGATGACCGGCGCGGGGTTGACTACCCCGCCTGGCGCAGCTTGGCCCACAAGGTGTTCGGCCTGTGACCACCCTTCCCTTCTCCCCTCAAGGAGACCCCTCATGCACATCTCGGCTCATCTCGATCTTGACGTGGTGGCACTCGAGACCGACAGCGAGCTCGCCGTCCTTATCGAGTTGGCCGCCCCGTCCGCGCCGGCTTCGGCTACCGTCCGCGCGGCATCCACCCTGCAGGTGGTGCTCGACCGTAGCGGATCGATGACCGGTGCCCGGATCGACGGCGCGAAGGCGGCACTCATCGGTCTGGTGGACAAGCTCGATCCCAGTGACAACTTCGGCCTGGTCGCGTTCGACGACCGGGTCGAGGTGACGGTCGCAGCCGGGCCGCTCACCGACAAGGAGGCGGTCAAACGCGCCATCGGACAGCTCAGCGCGCGCGGCAGCACGGATCTGTCCGCCGGCTACCTGCGCGGACTGCAGGAAGCCGGCCGGGTGGCCGGGGCGACCGGTGCGACCGTGCTGCTCATCTCGGACGGGCACGCCAACGCTGGCGTTACCGATCCGGACAGGCTGGGCGGCATCGCCGCGAAGGCCAACACCGACAACATCACCACATCGACACTCGGCTACGGGCTCGGCTACGACGAGCGGCTCATGTCGGCGATCGCCTGCGGCGGCTCCGGCAACGAACTCTTCGCCGAGGAGCCCGACACCGCCGGCGCGCTCATCGCCGACGAGGTCGACGGGCTGCTCTCCCAGACCGCCCAGGCCGCTTCGTTGCTGATCAACGTCGCACCGCAGGTACGAGCGGTCCACGTCGTCAACGACCTGCCCGTGACGACGAGCAACGACGGACTCCTCGTCGAACTGGGCAGCTTCTACGCGGACGAGACCCGCAAGGTGCTGTTGACCTTCGACGTTCCCGCCATCGCTGCACTCGGCCTGGCTCAGATCGCCTCGTTGCGGTTCACCTGGGTCGAGCTGCCCGGCCTCACCCAGCACACGGTCACTGTGCCGCTGCACGTCAACGTCGTCCCCGGCGACCAGGCCGCAGAGGGGATCCCCGATCCGACCGTCCGCACCGAGCTGGTCTATCTCCACCTGCAGCAGGCGAAGCGCCGCGCGTCTGGCCACCTCAGCTCAGGTGCACCGACAGCCGCGCTAACCGAGATCCGCAACGCGCAGGCTGCCCTCGCCGAAACCCTGCCCACCGCGCCGCCACACCTTCGGGAGGATCTGGCGGAAGAGGCGGCCGCGCTCGCCTACCTTGCCGATCAGACGGAGAACGGCATGATCGCGCGGGCCGCAAAGTACTCATCGATGGATGCTGCCTACAAATCGGGCAAGCGCGGTCGAGTCCGGCCGCCCTCGAGTGAGCCGAACTGACTATGAGGTCAGCAGGACGGTGGACGTCAGGAACGTCCGTCCGGGTGGTTCGGGCGGGACGCCCGTTCGCTAGGTTATTGCTGCTCGCGCCTCTGTCTGGGCAGGTCAGAATGCCGAGCGGAGGTGGTTCGGACGAGGGCCGGAACCTGAACGGTGAGGCCGGCCCCGGCGCTCCAGCCGGTGTTTCCGACCCTTGCCCGGCGAAGGTTGGGCTGCACGGGGGTCTGGGGAAGTAGATGGTGTTGCCGATGATGCCGCCGAATCTCACGGCGGCTAGCGATCTGTTGCTGCAGCGGGGCCCGCTGCCCCCGGAGGAGGTGGCCACGCTCCTTCGCGCCAGCGGAATCGTGGTCGCCCCCGCCCGGCTGGCGAGGCTGCCGCAACGGTTCCCGGGCGCGTTCGTCCTCGACGACCAGGGCCGTCTCGCTGTTCCGTCCCAGACCGTCGTCGAGGCTTCGCCCCAAGCTGCCGACGAGCGGCCGCAGCCGCCGGGCCGTCCGACCGTCCCGGCGTGGAGGCGTACGCCGCTGCCAATGCCCATCGCGCTCGCTGACTGCATTGTTATCGCTGTCGATCAGTCGAGTGTCGATGGGGAGCTGGTCGCCGTACGCATGGGTGACGGAAGGTCCCGGCACTTCCCCGCAGTTGCGCAGCGACCTGACGAGCTGCGTACGTTTGCCGCCGGAGCGGCATGCGTGGTGGGTTACGACATCGACTGGTCAAAGGTGCCGCACCAGGTACGCGACGGTCTTCCGGACGTTCGAGTGGATCTGCGGCTGCTGGCGTTGCTGCAGGACCCCACCCGACCGGCGGAACGACTCGGGGAACTGTGTGCAGCCCTCGACGTCCCAACCACCGGAGACGACCTCGCCGGAGACGCCGCGGCGGCAGCGGAATGCCTGGCCGCCATCATCGAGCTCATCGATGCTTCGGAGCCGTCCTGGCAGCTCGCCCGCGCGTGCCTGGCGGCGGCCGGCTCCGCGGTAGCACGGCTGCTGCCGGACGGCCCGCTACCCGAGCGCGCCCGGGACGGGCTGACCTGCGCGCAGGATCCGCTGATCCAGCCGCTCGGTGAGGAGTTCCGGTCGGCGGGGGAGGCCGTTCGTCAGGTCTTCGGCCGCCTGGGCGAATGGGGCTATGCCGCACGGCCGGCCCAGCATGAGATGTCGGTGGCAGTCGCCCAGGTGCTCGACCACGGTGGGCTGCTTGCCATCGAGGCACCGACGGGCACCGGGAAGTCCCTGGCCTACCTCACGCCGGCCGGCGGACGCGCCAGCGGTGAGCATCGGCCGGTTGTAATCGCCACCGCCACCAAGGTGCTGCAGCAGCAGCTGCGCCGCGACGTCACCCGGTTGCGGGACCAGGGACTCTTCTCCACCCCACTCCGCCAGCTCTTCGGCGTCGCCAACTACATCTGCCCACGGGAGATCGGTGCGGCGCTCGACGGATCGGACGAGGAGGCCGAGCCGGATCAATGGCTGGCACTGGCGGTAGCAATCCGCGGCCTCGCCGTCAGCGAAACAGGAGTCTGGGATGACATCTCGGACACCAACCTCAGCAGTCGGCGACCGGCCTATCGGACCACCCGCGACACGCTTCGGACCGACGCGCGCTCCTGCGAACGGCAACTCTGTCCGTGGGTGACGAGCTGTCCCCTTTTCCAGCGGCTTAACGGGATGAGGGAGCGCCCGGGCGTACTGGCCGTGAATCACGCCCTGATCGCCACGTGGGCCCGGCTCGCCCAGCAAGGAGTGCGCAGTCCCGGCGACGTCCTCGCCGACGGGGCGGGCGACCTGGTGTTCGACGAAGCTCACGACCTCGAGGACTCGCTTACGAGCGCATGGACGGAGAAGACCAGCCGTCGGGAACTACTCAATCTCGCCACCCGGCTCGATGGGCGGAACGGGCTCGACCGACAGCTTCGACGCTTGGTTGCCTCCGGCATCGACCTAGGCGCGGGACGTCAACTGCCCGCCATGGCCCGCCAACTCCGCCGCCACTGCGACAGCCTCACCACCGCGGTCCTGCGCTACCTGCACGAATACGGCGGGGCGGCGCGCACGGCAGTTCCCCGCAGTGGGGTCGTCTATGCCCGGCCGGAATATCGACAGCTCGTCGAAGAGGTCCGGCAGACCAGCCACCGCCTGGGCGAGCTGAAGAAGGAACTGGCCGCGGTGGAGACCGCCGCACGAGCGCGAGCAGGGGAGAGCAACGAAGGCGCCCACCCATTGCTTCGAACCGTGGCGTCCCGCCTCTCCGGGCTGATCCAGGCCGTCACCGAGAAGGTGCAGGTGCTCTGGCGGTTGCGCGCCCTGCCGGACGAACACCTCTGGGTGTACCGCCTCTCGGCCGAGCTGGCCTCCGATGTTCCGTCCGAGGACGAGAGCGGGGATGCCCAGTCCGACTGGACGTTCGAGTGCATTCCCATCGACGTCGGCCCCGCCTTCGCGGACGCTGTGGTCCGCCCGGCCCGAAGCGTCACCCTGACCAGCGCCACCCTCACCACAGGTGGCACCTTCGACTACGTCGCCTCCCGCCTGAGCATCCGGGTCGCGCCCGGCAGCGGTGAGCCGGGGGTGTTCGACGGACGCCAGCTGCGAAGCCCGTTCGACTACGCCACCCAGTCCGCAGTTGTCCTCACCAACCACCTCCCGGTCCCCGTTCCGAGCCAGGAACAGGAGTTCGTGGAGGAGTTCGCCCGGGACCAGGTGGGACTGCTGTCGCTGACCGGTGGTAGGGCCATGACGTTGTTCGCGGCGCGACGGCGGATGGCGAGCGTCGCGCAGCTCGTCCGGCAGCAGGGCGACGCCCTCGCCGACCGCGGCGTGCGACTGCTGGTCCAGGGGGAGGCCGGCCGGACGGAGATCTCCGACCGGTTCCGCGCCGATCCCGGCACCGTGGTCTACGGGCTGCGTTCGTACTGGCAGGGTTTCGACGCTCCGGGCGAGACCTTGAGCTACCTGGTCATCGAGAAACCGCCCTACCCCCATCCCGATGACGCCGTGGTCAGCGCACGCATCCGTGCCATCGCGGACCGGGGCGGAGACCCCTTCCTCGACTATGTGGTGCCCAAGACGGCAGTGCTGCTGGCCCAGGGCTTCGGCCGACTGATCCGCAGCGAGACCGACCGGGGCGTGGCGCTGATCGGCGATCGACGTATGCAGTCACCGAGCACCGCCAACCGCATGCTGCTGTCCACGCTCCCCGGGCCGGAGCTGTACCACGCCGTCGACCGGGACGACGCCTGGCGCTACGCCCTGCGCTTCGTGACCGGCGAGGAACCGGACCTGCGCGACGCGTTGGCGTTGGCGGGCAACGAGGTGGACGCGATCCTGCAACGGCTGCGGCTGGTGCCGGGTGAGGACCCGGAGCCGAAGCTGCGGGAAGGCGCGCGCCTGTTGTTCGGCGTGCAGGAGCTGCGGGAACCGCAGCTGCAGCTGATGCTGGCCCATCTCGCCGGCGTTGACACGGTCGGCATCCTGCCCACCGGCACCGGCAAGTCGCTCTGCTTCCAACTGCCAGCGCTGCTGCGTCCCGAGGACCGAGCGACCGTGGTCGTCAGCCCTCTCGTCGCACTTATCAAGGACCAACTCGACGACCTACGCGGGCGTCGGGGCCTGCGCGGCGTACAGGGCATCACCGGCAGCACGCCCGCCACCGTCCGCACCGAGATCCTCCGGGACCTCGCGGCGGGCAAGGTGCGGCTGCTGTACGTGTCGCCGGAGCGGCTGGTGCGGGATCCGGTGCTGCGGGTGGCGTTGGAACGACAGGACCTCGCTGCCCTGGTCGTGGACGAGGCGCACTGTGTCAGTGACTGGGGACACGACTTCCGGCCCGAATTCCGCCAGGTTTCCCGGGCGGTGGCTCACCTCGACCGCGCACCACGCATGGCACTGACCGCGACCGCAACCCCGCCGGTGGTCCAGGACATCATCGCCACCCTCGAGCTGCGCGACCCCGTCACGGTCAGTCTGCCCTCCGACCGCCCGAACCTTCGGTTCCAGGTCACCAAGGTCGCCGATGAACGGGAACGTGCCCGGGAACTGCTCCGCATCGCCACCGTCATGGGCTCCGCGCCGGGCATCGTCTACGCGTCGCGCCGAGCCGTCACGGAGGAGATCGCGGCGTTGCTCCGACGCGCCGGGCTGGCCGCCCGTCACTACCACGCCGGCATGGTGCCGGAGCAGCGCGAAGCCGTCCAGGACGACTTCCTCGCCGGCACCACTCAGATCATCGTGGCCACCAAGGCCTTCGGGATGGGCGTGAACAAGCCCGACGTCGGCTGGGTAGTGCACTACGACCTGCCCGAGTCGCTCGACGCGTACGTGCAGGAGGCCGGTCGTGCCGCACGGGCCCCGGAGCTGCGCGGGGAATGCGTCCTGCTCTACAGCGGCGGTGACATCGCCCGACGGCGTGCGCAGGTGGCCGAGGCGACGGACACCGACCGGCGTGCGCTGACACAGCGTGTGTTGAGCCTGCTGGGCGATCAGGGCACGCGCGGCGGGGACGTGGTGTTCCACCAGGAGGAACTGGCCGACGCGGCCGGCATCGATCCGGACGAGCTCAACGTCCTGCTGGGCTGGCTGGAACGCGCCGGCGCGGTGGAGTTGCTGCCGGACTGCTCGGCGCGCGGCACCGTTCACGTGGGCGTCCGGGAGCCGGAGGATCAACAACAGCGACGCCGGTTCCGGGAGATGTCGGTGCTCCTGCGGCTGCGGCCTCAGGTCGGTAGCCGCATCGACTTCGACCGGCTCCAGCAGGAACACGGCATCGACCCCGACGAACTGGAGCGCGACCTGGTCGCCTGGTCGCTCGACCGACTGGTCACGTTCTCCTCGTCACAGCGCTACCGCCGGCTCCGGCTCAGGACGAGGAAGGTGGACAGCGCCCGGTTGACGCGGGAGATCCGCCGGTGGAGCGCCTGGCAGCGCGAGCAGCTCAACGCGGTCATCTCGTACGTCGGGAGCGCACGGTGCCGACGTGCCGACATCGTCCGTTACTTCGGGTTCCCCGCCTACGCCTGCGGAGATCAGCGGGAGGCGTGCGACGTCTGCGGGGGGAGGCCCGCGTGGCATGATCTTCCCGCCTCGGCGGTGCCGGATCCGGAACACCTGGTCAACGTGGAGCTGACCGTCCTGCAGGCGGTGGCGTGGGCATCGACGTTGCGGACCGGCCGCTATGGGGCGGTCGGGTTGCGGGCGGCCGTCCTGGGAGCGGAAGTGCTGCCGGGCGGTCATCCCATCGGTGCCGGTCTGCGGCGCTGCCCCCAGTTCGGTGCCCTCCGCTACATCCGGGGGGCCGAACGGCGCTGGGACGAGGCGGCCGCTCGCCTGATCACTGAAGGGCTTCTCGTTTCTGACGAGGTGAGCAGGGACGGCAGGAGTTACACCAGCCTGGCGATCACGGGTGCCGGGCGGGAACGGTTGGGGGGACGGCGTGGGTGAGTTGGTCAGTGTCGAGCGGACCATCACGGCCGAACTGCTGGAGAACGGGGAAATCTCCCTGGGGCCGGTCGAGCAGACCCGGCTCGGGCTTCCCAGCCACTCCGCAGACCTGGCTCTCGTCGTGGACGACGAGTCGCTTGCCGTTGCGTGGGTCGCTGGCCGGCGACGCCTGCACGGCGAGGCGTTGGCCGAGTACCTTCAGGACACAGCTCGAGTAGGCGGCCTGCTGAGACTGGAGCGCCGCGGCGACGGCCCGCTGCGGCTGGTCGTCTCCGCGCCGGGAGCCCATCTGTCGTTCGCTGCGGGGCTTCCGGGCGCTGTCGTGGCCGCGCGAGCCACGCCCGCGGCCAGCGGCGCAGCGGCTGCGCGCTCCGTTGCCAGCCCTCGGCGCCGAGCCAGCACCGGAAGTCGATACCGCCTGCGCAAGCGCGAGGAATACGCCTGGCAGGGCCAGATCGGCTTTCTCAAGAGCGCCCGGAACCACGCCGTGAGTGCGCTCAAGAACCGTGGCTGGGATCCGGCCGACGCGGTCGAGCTGCGGCTGGAGGGAGAGCGCCTGGCAACCCTGGACCAGTTCGACGAGCTGCTGGCCATCGACGCGGCACACATCGAACACATGCCGCACCAGGAGGCGGCGGCCCGCACGGTCCTGACCCGCATGGGCGGGCGGGGCATCCTCGCCGACGAGGTCGGTCTCGGCAAGACGGTCGAGGCAGGTTTGATTCTCAAGGAGCTCATGCTCCGCGGGCTGGCGCAACGGATCCTGATCATCTGCCCGGCACCGCTTCGCGACCAGTGGCGCGACGAGCTGCGCGACAAGTTCGACGAGGACTTCACCGTCGTGGCCAGCGGCCAGGACGCCAGAGCGTTCGAGCAGGACCGCGTCATCATGACCCTGCAGCTTGTGCTCCGTAACGCAGAACGGTTCCGAAAGCGGTTCGACCTGGTCATCGTCGACGAAGCCCACCGCCTGTCCGGCGCGGGCGCGAAACGTACCCGTGAGATCGTCGGTGGACTCGTCGCGAAGGCACCCCGCGCACTCTTCCTGTCCGCCACCCCGGTCCAGAACAACCTGCTGGAGCTGTACCGGCTGGTCGAGCTCCTGCGCCCCGGCACCTTCGACTCCGAGTACGACTTCTCGCGCCGCTTCGTCGACCGGGCGGACCCGCGGCGGCCGGTGAACGCCGTAGAGCTGCGTAAGTTGATCAGCAGCGTGGTGGTACGAACCACCCGACAGCAGGCGGGGGTCGATCGGGTCCACCGGATGCCACCGCAGGACCACGGCGTCGTGCTGACCCCGCCGGAGCGCCAGCTCTACGACCTCCTCCTGCACACGCTGCGGCACCGGATGACCGGTCCGGCCGACACCATGCGGCGCCGGCAACTCGCGCTGCGGCTGACCGCGTCCCCGCAGGCGGTGTCCCGCAGCGCTCTGCGGATGGCCGAGCGGGAACCGGACCGGCAGTTGCGGGAGGTCCTCGCCGAGATCGGTCACCTGGCGGGAGACATCCGGCACACCTCCCGCGAGCAGACCGCACTGAAGGTCGTCCAGCGCTGGCTCGACGAACACGGACGGGTGCTGATGTTCACCCAGCACACGGACACCCTGACCGGGATTCTCCGGCTGCTGGACGGCGCTGGAATCAGCGCCGCGCCGTTCCACGGCGGAATGACCCATGCCGCCCGCAGCGCCTCGGTCGCCGACTTCCGGTCCGGCCGAGCCCGCGTGCTGGTCTCCACCGACGCGGGTGCCGAGGGTCAGAACCTGCAGGTGAGCAACTGCGTGCTCAACTACGACCTGCCGTGGAACCCGATGCGGGTCGAACAACGCATCGGACGGGTGCACCGACTCACCCAGACCCGTGACGTGCACATCGCGAACCTGTTCGCCCGGGACACCCTCGACGAGGCCGTATACCGCCTGCTGCACGACAAGCTCGCCATGTTCGAGCTGCTGTTCGGGCAGGTGGTGACCGTGCTCGGTGAGCTGGAGGGCACGCAGGACTCCAGCATGGAGAACCGGGTGCTGGAGGCCCTCTACGCCAAGAGCGACGCCACCATGCAGCGCCGGTTGGACGAACTGGGGAACCAGTTGGAGCAGGCCCGCAGTCGGGCCATGACCATGATGACCGCCGACGCCGGCCTGAGCGACTGGCTCGCCCAACGGCAGGAAGAGCGGCGCAAGCGCGCCGCGCAACCGGAGGCCCGAGAACTGCTGCCCCAGGCCTCGAAGCGTCCGCGCCGCCGACAGAAGGACCTTGAGCGGTTCGTCGCGCGTTTCCTGACGTCGGCCGGTGCGACATTGAGCCAGCCCTCGGAAGGGCTCACCGTCGCCACCCTGCCTGACGACCTCGCCGAGGCGCTGGGAGGCCGTCGCGAGCTCGTCCTCGCCTTCACCAACGCCGCACTGGACCACCACCCCGAGGCACAGCTCTGCGTCGTCGGATCCGAGCTCTTCGACGAACTGCTGGAGGTGCTGCGTGAGCGCGGTGACCTGGCCGGGACCGTGGCCGAGCTGCCCGACGTGCACCAGCGGCCGGTGATCGCCCACAGCCCGGACGTACAGCTGGTCAAACGTCACATCGAGCCGGTGGACGAGTGGGCCGCGCGAGCGACGTACCGGGTGCAGGAGGGCGCCACGAGCGGCAACCAGCAACTGGTGAGTGTTGCCGTCGGACCGGCCGTCGACATCAACCGGCGTCGGGCACCGCTGCCCGACGGGGCGCCGATGCCCACGGAAATGGCGGAGAAGGACGTCCTCGAGACCATCGACGGTCACGCGGCTGTGAAGCTGCGGCAAACCCTGCGGGAGGCGCGGGAAGCCGAGCAGCGCCGGCAGCGAGAGGCGCAGGAGGCGCTCGTCGCGAACCTGGAGAAGCAGCTCAGGACGGCGGAAAAGGCCTGGCAAGAGGCGCAGGAGAGCTGGCACAAACGAGGTGCCTACGAGGCGTACAACGAGCTGCAGGAGCGGGAACGCCAGCTGAACCGGGCGATCGAGGCGGCCCGTCGACCCACACCCACCGAGGTGGACACAGAACTGCGCGCCGAGCTGCTCACCCTCGAGATGCACGGCTCGGACCGACTGATGGTGGTGGAACGCTGGGAACACGCCAACGGCACCGCTCGGGAACTGCGGTACCCGTGGACGGGTAACCTCGCTCAGCACGGTTTGACCTGCGAGGCGACCGGCGAGCCGCTCGCGACCCTGACTCTGTGCGGCGGCGGTCACGTCGTTGATCGGTCAGCGTTGTCGGCCTGCCAGACCTGCGAGACCGACTGGTGCGGGGCGTGCGGCCCCGAGCGAACGGTGCAGGAATGCCGAGGCTGCAATCGAGGATCCTGCGCCACCTGCCGTACGGGTGGCCTGCTGTGCACCGGCTGCGTCCGGCCGCAGCGCGCAGCGGAGCTGGACAGTGAATGGGAGACCGGTTGGCGCCTGGGTGGCGCGGCCTACCTGCTGGTCGGGGAGCGCCACGCCGTGCTCGTCGACGGACGTGGTGACCGGCAGACGCTGGTGCCCGCAGCGGACGTCCAGGACCCGGCTCGGGCGCGGCTGCGGGGCCTCGCTCACCGGCTGCGGCTACCCGCCGGCACCGGCCTGGTCGCGGCGGCCCCAAAGGTCACCCCAGCGGACCTGACGGCCGGCAGTGTGTGGGCGGAGGTGTCACCGTCGGCGTGGTGGACCTGGCAGCCTGGTACTGGGGCGACGATCGACGGTGCGCTGGTCGAGATGCTGCCGGAGGTCACCGGCCCGCCGGTTGCCGCCGAGAACGAAGCCGGCTTCGCCGCGCTCTTGGCCGACCTGCGTCGTCGTCAACCAGCGCCGCCGGCCCCGGCCGTGGCGGCGATGCCCTTTGCGGTCGTGCGGCGGGTCGACATCCGCGATGGCCGGTTCGTCTACCGGGAGCTCTGGCATGACGGCGACCGGACACCGCATCTCGCCTGGGAGGACCGTCAGTCGCTGCAGGTTAGCCGGCACGAGGTGGCACCGTTCTGCCGGCCGGTCGCCGCAACCGTCGTGGGTCCGGTCCGCGTGGAGGTGGACGGCCTGCACCGCTCCTACCTGTGCCTGCTGACGGACGGGACCTCCAGCAGCACCCTCTTCGTTCCCGGGCTTCCCGAGGCGACTGTCCGGGCGGAGGAACACCTCGCGCGGACGGTGGCAGCGGCCGGCCTGCCAGCGAACCGGGTGGTTGTCCGGCATCCATGGTCCGCGCCACCGGCAGCGGACCTGCAATACAGCTCCGCGGCTACGGAGGTCACGGTGAAACGTACGGTGGAGACCCGCCGGACGTTGGTGGAGCAGGCAACGGGTGACGCGGAAACGGGATTCCTCGCCGTGGACAGTGGCCACCAGGAGTTCGCCGGCGCCCAGCTAGCCGACGATGAAGCCCTCCGTGCAGTGCTCCACGGGCTAGCAGAACCCGTCGCGCCGGTGTCCGTCGCCGACTGCATCACAATCGACGAGCAATGGCGGTCACCGCACGGTACGGCGAACCGGCGCTACCTGATTGCGCCGGCCGCGCCACTGAACGCGCGCCTGAGCACCGGGCGGGCTCTCGTTGCCCCCGGCGAGCCGATCGCGGCCACGCTAACGGACGGCACCCCCGCGCGCGGGCAGGTGTACGTGGACAGCGGCGGACACCTGATCGAGCACGAGCAGGTTTCCGGCTGCCCCGTCTGCGCCCGGGCGTACGGGCCCTGCTGCGGTGACGGCGGCAGCATCACCGACTGCGTGTCCTGCCAGCGGGCCGCCTGTGGCAGCTGCCGGTCGAATGACCCGTCCACGGTGGCGGTGACCCGGTGTGCGCGCTGCGGAGACCACTCATGCGGTGAGTGCTCCCGCCACCTGCCGGTCCACATCTGCCAGCTGTGCGGTCGCGATGTCTGCCAGGCATGCGGTCCCGGCCCGCTCTGCCTCACCTGCCAACATCTCACCCCCGCCAGCCAGGAGCAGATCAGTGGACTGCCGGCCGCCCTGTGCGCCGACGGTCTCGCCGTGCTGGTCGGCGAAGATGCTGGTGGCACCGTGGTGGTGCTGCACGGCGCCAGTCGATCGGAGATCGCCCTCATCTCGCCCTCCGGCGTGCACCGCTGGGAAACCGTCACCGACGACAACGAGTATCTGCTGCGGCTGCGGTTGGGAGCCGCCCACCGATTCGGCCACGGTGACGTCGCTCTGCGCGCCGTCACTCCCGAGACAGCCCCCACCCGGAGCGACTGGCTGGTGCTCGACCAGAGCCACGGCACCACCTTCCAATGGGAAATGCAGACAGCCGATGGCCGGCACGCCGGGAACGCCCGCGGGTTGACCACCCGGCCCAGCGCAGGCGACCTCGACCTCAACCTCATCGGTGCTCTCGATGTGGCACTGAACGGCGCGGCACAGGTACCGGTGCCGACGCCGTCGTCGGCCTCACAACGTCAGGCGATGCGGCGGCTCACCGGATCGCTCGCCACCTCACCGCCCGGCACGGTCGCCGCCGCCTGCCAACAGCACACCGAGGTCACGCTCGCTCTCACGTCCAACGGACTCGTGCGACGCCGTGCGGTGGGGAGCGCCATCCACGAGGAGCGAGTGGACTGGACCACGCCGGATGAGGCGCCGCCCTGGGCGGGCGACGGGTGGTATCCCGAGCCGGAAGTCATCGCTTACGCGGCCATGGACGGCTGGACTGCTGTGGTCGCGGCCGTCGGGCAGCACGCCCTGCTCGGCGTGTGCCGGGATGGTGACAGGTCAACCTGGCACCGGCTCACCGAGAAGACCGAGATGGACCTCTTCCGGGCGGCACTCGGTGTGGAGTTGCTCGGGGAACGGTCTCTGGTGTCGGTCATTGCGCACACCCAGGTCGAGCAGATCCAGGGACCCATGATTCTGCGGGCCCGCCTGATGGCCCGTCGTACATCCCCCGCGGTCAGCCGGCAGCCGTTCGGGCAGCCGCGTCGGACGGCGCTCTCGCCTGCGACGGCCGTCGCAGCGATCGTTCCCCACGCCAAGCCCGGCGCCCCCGCGGCAGGCGTCAGCCTGCCACATCCCGTTGTGCACGGGCTGCGTGCTCGGGTGACGGCTCACCAGGTTCCCAAGGTCGACATCGCGGTCGGCTTGTCTGTGGAGGAGCAGTGGCGCCTGCCCACCGGCGAGATGATCCGGGTCCGCTACGCGGTACCGGCGGGACAGACCACCGGCTTCGTGACCGATGCCGCGACCGGTGAGCAACTACGTGAGGCAGCAGCCTGCAGGCGACACCACCTTGTCAGGTGGCTTCAACTGTGCAGTACGTGTCTCACCGCGACCTGCGCCGCCTGCCCTGACGCCGTGCGTCCCTGCACCCTGTGTGGCGGACGGCTGTGTGGCAGTTGCGTGGCCGGACCCGACGGCCGCTGCCCTGCATGCCGCAGCCTTCGCAAGGTCGGGCTGCTTGAGCGTGGGAAGTTCGGCGTGTCGTTGCGGGGCGCTGCCTGGCACAGCGTCGGGAAGCACGTCCAGGTCACGGTGCGCCGCGACAAGGGAAGGTGGACGTTGGAACGGTTGGACAAGGACGGGCGACTCGTCGTGGCCCTGGAGGGTGAGCAGCTGCTAAGGGTGATGCGCATGCTGGGGGAGAGCACCTGAGCCGGCAGAAAGATGAAGGACGTGCGACAGAGACGATCCGCCGCCGTACGGGGATCGTCTCTGGGGGCGTAATGACACATCGACGTCGTGGTGACGATCGTGACGCGGTCAGATGAATGTGAGAGAAGATTGCCTAGCAAAGAGCCACCGTTCGCGCTGTGGATCGGTCGGGAGAGGGAGCGGACCGTCGTCGCGCTGCGGCCGATGACACTGTCGGGAAGCAAGAGCGAACCGGACGACGCCGATCGCGTATCGCGAACAGTCGTGCCGGCAACCACCAAGGTCAAGTCGAGCGGTGACGCGGTTCGCTTCCTGATGGTGCTGGTCGCCGCCATCGGCGCCCTCGGGTTCTGTGTCGCAGGCGCTCCCTGGCCGGTGAGGATCGGGCTCAGTATCCTCGCCCTGATCCTCTTCATCCGATTCGTCAACTCGTCGGATGAACTGACGGTGGAACAGCTTCAACGCTCCCCCGACCAACACGTGATCTTCGAACACTCCTATGACCGATCGGAGTTCGACAAGATCGCCCGTCTCGCCGAGAGGATCGACCGGCGAACAGAAGCATTTCAGCAGCTGATTCCACAAGCAGAGGCCGGCGAGACGCTGGCGCGCGCCTTGTGGGACACAGCTCGCCTGGTGGGCCGGCAGCAGGACATCCGGAAGGTCATCGAAGACCTTGACCAGCAGGACACCAGCAAGCTGCCAGCGGACAGTGCGGCGGTTCGTGACCTGGCCATCCAGCGCGAGCGGGCGGCAGCGGCGCTCGACGATGGAAAGGCCGAGCTGACCAGGCGGAAGGCGGCGTTCGAGGCCCTGGCTGACGCGGGCGACGAGTTCGCCAGGGAGCAGGAGATTCGCGAGGCCACACGACGCGCGGGAGATGTGCTGGCCGGCTTCGGTGCTGCAGGAGCGGGAGGGTCGCAGGATGAGTCCGATCGACTGGCGCACCACACGCTCGCGGTTGTGGAGGCGTACGCCGCGCTCCGTTCCGTTTACACCGAAGAGGCCCAGTAGCCGTAGCGAACCTGTTGACCTGCTGTCGAGGGGCGCCGCACGCGCACCACTGATGTCGTGGCCGCTAGTGTCCCCGTCCGCCGCCACCGTGCCACCCGGGAGGTCCGCCTGTGCCGCAGCTCGCCTTCGCCAACAGCTTCTGGCAGAGCTATGACGTACTGGAGAAGCCGGTCAAGGCCGGCGTACGTAAGGCGATGGAGAAGTTCCAGCAGCTCACCATCGCCGAGCTGTACGCCGACAAGGGCCTGCATCTGGAGTCGGTCAACAACGCCAGAGACCTACGGATGCGGACCATCCGGATCAATGATTTCTGGCGCGGGGTGGTGTTGGCTCCGGACGACGGCAGCGACACGTTCCTCCTGCTCAACGTGGTGCCTCACGACGGCGCGTACACCTGGGCGGCGAAGCGGCTCTACACGGTGAACACCGCGACGCGCGCCTTGGAAGTCCGCAACGTGACCGCCATCGAGCAGCTGACGCCGGCGCTGGAGGAAGCGGCGGCACAAGCGCCCACACTGCTCTTCGCCCGGCACTCGGACAAGGTGCTCCGCGATCTCGGCATCGACGACCAGGTGTTGCGGGCGGTTCGGACGGTCGTTGACAAGCCGCAGCTTGAGGCGTTCGGCGCGCTGCTGCCCGAGGACCAGTTCGAGGTTCTGCAGTATCTCGCCGAGGGCTTTTCTCCAGATGAGGTCTACCGCGATTTGGTCGCTGAGCGCCGGCCGGCCGGCGCCCCGCCCGAGCCGAGCGAGACCTTGGCGGCGGCGATCGCGAACACGACCAGTCGCATCATGCTGGTGACCCGACCCGACGAACTGGCCGAGATCCTCGACAAGCCCTTCGCCGCGTGGCGGGTGTTCCTGCACCCGTCACAGCAGCGCGTCGCATACCGGGTGTCGTACAAGGGGCCGGCGCAGGTGACCGGCGGACCCGGCACCGGGAAGACCGTGGTCGCTCTGCACCGGGTCAAGCATCTGCTCTCGCGCTCCACCGATACCCGGGTGCTACTCACCACGTACACCAATGCCCTGGCCGCGAGTCTGCGGGAGAACCTGGCGCTGCTGCTCGGCGACGAGGAGCAGCTGGCGCGGGTAGAGGTGACCACCGTAAACGCCTTCGCCAACCGAGCCGTGCGTGCCCTGGCTGGGCGGGTGCCGACCCCGATCGGGGATGCTGACGAGCGGCAGATCTGGCGGCGGGTATGCCGGCGTCTGACCCTGCCCTGGACCGAACAGTTCCTGGCCCAGGAGTTTCGGCACGTCATCCTCGCGCAGGATGTGCGGAGCCGTGAGGCGTACCGCGAGGTGAGCCGCCGGGGGCGCGGGTCGGCTCTGGGCGCGCGACAGCGCGACCGGGTGTGGGAGGCGGTGGAAATGTTCTCCGCCGAGCTGAGGGCTGCCGGCAGCACCACCCATCTTCAGGTTTGCGCGCGGGCGGCTCAACTGCTCGACGGTGCCGACCTGGCGGCGCACGGGTTCGACCACGTGGTGGTCGACGAGGCCCAGGACCTGCATCCCGCGCAGTGGCGGGTGCTACGGGCGGCGGTGGTGCCGGGTCCCGACGATCTGTTCATCACCGGTGACCCTCACCAGAAGATCTACGACTCCCGGGTCTCGCTGAACGCACTCGGCATCTCGGTTGCCGGCCGCAGCAGCAGGCTGCGCATCAACTACCGCAGCACCGAGGAGATCCTGTCCTGGTCCGCCGGGGTGCTCGTCGGGTCGCGGGTCGAGGAACTCGGCGGCGAGGGCGAGGACAGCCTCACCGGATACCGCTCACTGCTGCATGGCAAGCGGCCGCACGCGCAGGGATATCCGACATCCCAGGCCGAAATTGCGGCGCTCGTCAAGCGGGTAGGGGAGTGGCTGGAGCAGGGCATCCAACCAAGCGAGATCGCCGTCTGCGCGCGGTTCAACACGTCGCTCAATGACGTGTACGACGAGCTGACCGGGGCGGGGATTCCGGCCGTCCGGGTGCGGGACCAGCCCGGCGCGGAGGTCAACGGGGTGCGGCTGGCGACCATGCACGCGATGAAGGGCTTGGAGTTCCGGTGCGTCGCCGTGGTTGGTGTCACGGCCCGCGCGGTGCCCTTCGCGAAGGAGGTCACGCCCCCGGAGGTGGACCCGCTGCAGCATGAGAGCGACATGCTCCGGGAGCGCTGCCTGCTCTTCGTTGCGAGCACCCGAGCACGGGAGGCCCTGCACGTTTTATGGAGTGGATCGCCCAGCCCGTTCCTGGAGTCGGCAGGCGACGCCGGCTGAGCGGCAGAGTGGCTACGGCCCGGTGGTAGTAGGAGACGGAGACGTTGGCTTCACTGGTCGCAATCGGCACTGGGAGAAGCAGATGACTCAACTGACGATCGCGGAGCGGATTGTGCAGGAGCTGCTGCGCGGCCGCCTTCCGCTCGATGACGACGAACTCGCACGCCGACTCGACGTGCGGCCTCGGCAGACCATCAACCAGGCATGTCGACGGCTCGAACAGAGCCGGCGACTCCGCCGCTATGTCGGTCCGAGCGGAAAGATCGTCAACGAGCTCCTACATGGCACGGTCCCTGCGAGCCCTGTCGTCGAGCAGACGATCCTGCCAGAGCCGGCTGCTGGCGACAGTGCGGTGCAGCGACGCGCCGAAGGGATCATGCTGGGCCTGCTGGGGGAGCGGGTGGGGTGCGTGTTGAGACCACGTCGATTCTCGTTGCCGGACGGGGTGAGGGTCGAGGTCGACGGTGCCGACGAGGACCTGACGGTGCTCGTCGAGGCATGGGCCCACCAGGGCCCGCCGAAAGCCGCCCAGAAACACAAGGTTCTGGCGGACGCAATGCGGCTCCTCTTCGTCGCGTCCACACTGGCGACCCCGCCGCGACTCGTACTGTGTCTTTCCGACGGCGAGGCAGCGCGACACTTCACTACCGCCCGTTCGTGGGCCAGCGCGGCACTCCGTGCCTTTGAGATTGATGTCGAAGTGGTTGAACTTCCGGCTGACGTAAGAGCCGAGATCATTGCCGCTCAGCAGCGCCAGCACCGGTGACGCACCCGCTCTTGCCGTGCGCTTCGTGGTTTGTCACTCGCCTGCTGAGTTTCCCCGGCTGACAACCGCCGTGGAACCTACGTCACCGTGCTACGAGCCAGTCGAGGTCGCAGCGCTGGCGGCCCAGTGGTAGGTCATGAGGGCGTCGGGGCGGGAGACGAGGTGGGGCTGCACACGGTCGAGAAGAGTGCCCGAGTCGGCATCCGAGAGCCGCAGAAGCGCCCGACGGAGATAGATGCTCCAGGACTGTGGCTTGGGGAAAGCGTCCAGCTGCGCGACCAGAGGCTGCAGCTCCACACCACCCGGGTAAGGCACGAGACCATCGATGTCGAGATCGCAGCCCGAGGCGAACGCGCGACCGGCCACCTCGATCGGCTCGTCGAATTGACGGACGCCGGACCTGGCATACGCGAGGCCGATGATCCTGCCCCGATCCCGGGTCGGGTTCCGCCACGCACCCCTCGTCGCATAGAGGAACAACCGATCGCCTCTTCGAAGCGCCGCCACCTCCGCCCGCGGGGTAGAGGGGAATGCCATGCGCTCCTCCCGGAGCACCCATCCGATGGCGTCGCGGTCGCCCAGGATAACCAGGTACGACTGACTCATTCGCCTAGTCTCTCGTGCTTGATGGTTTTGACGAAATCCATCCAAGCAGGCGAGGGGAAGGCCAGGACGGGTCCCGCCGCGTCCTTGGAATCGCGGACGGCGACGCTGCCGGGTAGGTTGGTGGCGACTTCGACGCAGTCGCCGCCGTTGCCCCCGCTGCGGGTGCTCTTGCGCCAGACGGCGCCCGTCAGGTCAGTCATGCCGCATCTCTCCGATGAGCCGCTTGATCATGTCTCTCGATTCTGCCTCACCGAGCGCCAGCGAATCCAAACCCTTCCATGCTGCCTCGTATGCTTGCAGCTCATCGGCCTTGTCGAGGTAAAGGGCGCCGGTGAGCGACTCGCTGTAGACCACGGAGGGCTCGGGCGCTGCACGGCCGCCCTTGGTGGGCGGAAAATCGAGGATGACGAAAGAGCCGGCCACCGCACCGGGGTGCGGGCCTGCCGCCAACGGCAGCACTCGGACGGAGACGTTTGGCAGCTCGGACAGCCTGCTGAGGTGATCGAGCTGCTCGGACATAACTCCATGTCCCGCAACGGACCGAAGCAGCACCGCCTCGGATAGCACCTGCACCACCCTCGGCGCCGCTGGAAGCCGTCGGGTCAGCAGTGCCTGTCGTTGCAGCCGGACCTCGACCGCTCGTTCCCGGTCGCTCTCACTGGCCCCCGGCCGATCGAGCCGGTAGATGGCCCGCGCGTACTGACGGGTCTGGAAGAGGCCGGGTATCAGGGACTCGTCATAGCGGCGGAGGTAGGCGGCGGCGGACTCCAGGCCGACGTACAGCTCGAACCAGCTCGGCACCGCGTCGCCGTACGCGTGCCACCAGCCCTTCGACTTCGTCTCTGCGGCCAGCCCGCGCATGGCCTCGGTCATCTCCGGCGACACCCCGTACAGCTCACACATCGCCTTGACGTCGAGCACCCGAACCGGGCCCATGCCGCACTCGATGCGCCAGATCTTCTGCCGGCTGTATTCCAAGGCTTCGGCGGCGGCGTCGAGGGTCACCCCGGCCTCGTTGCGGAACTGGCGCAGCAGCCGGCCGAGCTGCCGGCGCGGCACGGTCGATCCGATCTCCTCGGCCACCGGCACACTCCTTGATTTCATGACGCAACACTGCGTGACGTGCTCTTGCAACACCTACGTGGTTCAGCAAAGAAAGTCAATGCACAGCAGCGAAATCGCGGCCTGAAACGTTGCGCATCCACTCCGGACTGTCACAGGATGACCACAGCGCGGCGGCCGGGATCCCCCGAACCGGTCGCCGCGCGCCCCGACTCACTCCAGCTGAGCAGCCCTGGTGTCGTGCCGGGATGAGCTGCGCTGCACCCAGGACGAGAAAGGCAGGCTGACATGAGCGTTCGCAACCAGAGGTCGGTCCCGGTGAACGCCGGGACGACCTACCGCTCCGCCGCGTACCCCAGCCTGCTGCCGTGGCAGGTGCGCGAGCGCCGCTTCCCGCCCACCCGGCTCGGACGCCGCGGCCTGAACCCCGACGACGTGTACGCCTTCCTCGACCGGGTCGCCCTCGACATGACCGCACTCCACGACGCTCTCGCCGAGAGCCGCCGGGAGACCGCGCGGATCAAGCTCGCGCTGCGCGCCTGGCAGTCCGACCAGGCCCGCGCCGACCAGGACCGCGCACGATGACGCAGCGGTACGTCATCCACCTGCCCGTGGTCGCCGCCGACCTGCCGGCCGCGCAACGCCTGGCCCGGGTCATCGGTCGCTGGATGTCCGTGCTGCCGATGACCGACCCGGGGGAGACCACCGTCTCCGAGGAGGACCGGCAGTTCCTCCGCCACCGGGTCTTCTGCGACCTGCGGCTACCCGGTGGACGGCGCTGCGTGCTCCGCGACGGTCACGACGGCGAGTGCTCCCGCCGCCTGCGCCGATGACGTGAGCGCGGTCGGCGGTCGGACAGGCTCAGCCGAGGCCGGCAAGCCGGACGGGTGAGCGCGGGGCCTTCCGACTGCGCCGCCGAAGCAGCGACGCCGCCGGCGGAAGGAGGGAGACGCTCAGCCGAGCGGACTGAAGCTCTGGCCGTCGAGCACGTTGATGAGTTCGTCGTCGCGGGTGACCTCGTAGCTGCGCACTGGCGGAGCCCCACCGAGGATCCCCGTACCAGGAAATGCCCGGACTGCCGCGCCGACGGCACGTGCCCCCCGTGCGGCCTGGGCCGACTCGATCATCGTGCGCTACCTGCGGACGTACTGGCGATGAACGTTTTCGACCTGTCGCCCGCGCAGATCCGTAACCGGCTGATCCTGTGGGCGCGGCGGGCGGCGCTGGCCGCCGGGACCGGACCGCAACCGCCGGCGCGCCCGCATGGCCACGCTGAGGCGGCGCGGGCGGCGGTAGCTCGGGTGCCGGTCGTCCCGTGCGTGTCCGTCGCGCCCGGGGACGTGGTTCAGCTCGCCGAGTCCGACTACCGGTACGCGGAGGCTCCGCTCCGGCTCCGGATCGTCCGGGTCCGGCCGGACCTCAGCGAGTGGTACGACGGCGAGTGGGTGTGGCTCGAAGGCGTCGAGGTCGGCCCGGACGGTCAGGATGCTGCGTTCCGCCCGGTGCTGGCCCGGGTCGCCGCGCTGCGGCCGGACGGGGGTGGAAGGTGAACGTGGGCGCGCGGTATCCATGACACAGGCCGGCGGTTCTTGAACCATGGCAGGGCCTCGTGGGAGGGTCCGCACATGCTGGAGCAACACCTGTCCGCAGGGCCTGCGGCATGAGGCTGCTCCGCAGGCGACGGCACCTCAACCGCAGCGAGTGCAGGGCGATCATCGGGGCGGCGGCGACGCTCGCGTCGATGTTCGACATCACGTGGAGAGTCGCGGACAACGCGCCGCGCCTGGGCGTGGTGATGCTGGCCGACGGGCTCGTCGAGGCCCGCCGGGATGGCCGCACATTCCTCCTTCCCAAGGCGGCGCGAGGTTGGTTCGACCTGAGCTTCGACATCCCGGATACCGCGTACGCTCTGGCCCTGGTCCTCGTGTGGTCGGTCGCCGCGGCCAGGACAGCGGACGGCGACGCCTCGAACGGGGACCGCGTGCCGGTTGCGATGTGGCATCTCCGCCACCTTCTGCCGCGCTCGGCACACCGCGCGCTCGCCGACATCGAGGACGCCTTCAGGCAGTTCGATGCGCCGGCCCCCACGGACGCGCAGGTCGGCTGATCGGGCTCACCCGATGTCCGGGGGCTGCCGCCGCGCCGCTCTCTCGAGGTGCATCAACAGCAGGAAGGGCTTGGCGCGCTGGGCTGCCTTTCGCCAGGTGAGTGCTCGGAGGCCGTATTTGAACACGACCGTCGACGGAACGGTGGCACCGAGAACATCCCACACCACCTCCTGCGCGACCTGGCCGGCGACGCGTGGCCGGGCGAACTCCGCGATCGTCTCGCGGTAGCGACGGGTCAACTCACGCGCCGTCGCCTCTGGTGTCAGGACCGGATCGAGGCCCCGCGACAGCGCGAGCAACGACTCGTCGAGCAGGCTCCGGAAGCCGGCGTTGTAGCGGCGTGATTCGACGATCTGATCGACGCTGAGCTGGTCGAGTGAGCCGATCTGAAGCTCTCCCAGGACCTCCCTGACCACCTCGGCCTCGAAGCGTTGCGGTTGCGGCCGACCGAGGCTCCGGGTGAGCTGGGCCTTCACCGCCGGGTTGGACAGCATGCCGTCCTGCCGCAGCTCGGAGGAGATGACGAGGGAGGCCATGTGGTTGCGCAGGCTGACGATCTCCGCCGCTCCCTGCCGCAGCGTGCGCGTGTCGGTTTCGGTCCGGCGGTACGCCTCTTCCCGGATCGCCCGCATCACCTCGTCCATCCGGGTCAGGCTCTCGCGCATCTGTCCCTGCGCGATAACCAGGTCAGCGCGGCGTCCCCGCTTCGCGCCCTGGCCGAAGCGCACCCGGCCGCCGTCGTCGACCTCGTACTCGTGGCCCCAGAGCCCCAGGAGCCCAGCCTCCCGCAGCTCGTCGACCCGCCGGTTGATTTCGGCGGCCCGCTCCCGGTACGCGGCCGGAACCTCGAAAGAGGCCCGCAAGACGACGCGGTCGGAGAAGAACACGACCGACTGCAGCACCCTGTCGATGGTGTGCGTGTCGACGAGACCACTGTCCAGCAAGGTGAGTGACCGTGTCATCGTGCCCCCGCCAGATAGGTGAGGTAGTCCACCTCGTACAGGTGCATGCTCCACGAGTGGTAACAGACCTTGCTGCCGCGCAGCCCGAGAGAAAGAGCGGCGTCGGAGGTCAGCTGCGCGAAGGTCAACAACTCGGGCACGAACCCGACCCAGACGTCGACGCTGCGGGCGGTGAGGAAGAGAACGAGGTCGTCGCCGACGATCCGGAGGGCACCACCGACCGGTGACACCGGGAAGCGACCGCCCAGGTCCTCCTCCGGCCGCCACATCGAGAAGACCGCCGACCTGCTGTGCTCGTCCTGCCGCAGCATTTCGGTGGCTTGCTCGAACTGGTCGATTGGCGAGCCGTCCGCCGCGACCCAACCCCGCAGCCGCTGGTAGAGCAGCGACGATTCCCGCTGGTCGCCGAAGATCCGGTCGCGGTAGTCCTTGATCAGCTCCGGGTACAGGTAGCCCCGCGGCGGGGTCAGATCCGCCGGATTCCGCAGCCAGACGGTGAGACCCGGGATGTCGAAACAGATCCCGTGCCGCGTCGCAACCCGCGCCGGCTGTCCTTCGGAGAAGACCGAGAGCACGTCGTGCCACCCGGACGCCACGGTAGCCACCTCAAGCTCCACGCGATGATCCCCCTGACGCTCCCCGCGTCACCGACGCCGCCCTTCGTCTCGTCTGCCGCTGGATCGGCTCGCCGGACGCCCGTTGCGTCGCAAAGCTCGGCAGGGGCAGCACCGGCAGCGCCGGCAGGTCGATCAGCGTTCCCCCGCTGCAAGACGGGGTACGGGTCACGACGCACACGTCGGTGGCCAGAAGCGGCACCTCCACGTCGAGTCCGTTCGCGGCCAGGGTCTGGCCTGACGTCACGAGCAACACTCCGGCGCCGCTGTCGTCGGCGCGGATCACGCCCTCGGTGGCCCCGTTCAGCCGTACGATTCGCATCGATCGTAGGTTCGCGCATGCGTCGAGCCAGGCCCGGGTGATGGCCGGGTACTCGGTGTAGATCGTGCGAGGCTTCCGGCCGGCGACCGCGCAGTAGGTGACGAATGACGTCCGGGCGGGCGGCAGCGCCCGGATGGTGAGCGGCTGGTCGTTCGCGAGACACCACTCGACGCATACGTCGTAGCCCGTGATGCCGACGTCGACGGCTCCTGAAGCCACGAGTTCCGGTATGTCGAAGCCCCGGCATCGGATCAGCGAATCCGCGCCCATGCGGTGCCACAGCGACCTCCGGTGAGCCTCGTCCAAGCCGGCGAAGCGGCTTCCGACGATGTCGGCGACCGGGCCGTACAGTCGGCTCGAGGGACTGGGCACCGCGACGATCACTGTGACCTGCCCGCCGCCTCGGCCCTGGTCACCGATCGCACTCCGGCGCCGATGTCCTCGACCGGGACCACCGCGTCGACCAGCGCCCGGAGCGCGAACTCCGCCGGCCGCTCGGAGAACAACACCACCTTGCCCTGCCCCACGGCGTAGCCGACCTCGATGCACACACTGACGCCGGCATACCCGCCGTTGGCCACGACAAAGATCGCGTCCGACCGCGCTATCTTCGCAAGGAAGTCGCGTGTGAGCTGGATCTTGTCCGGCTCGTCGACCCGCACATGCCGTTCGTTGAAGTCGTAGCGCGGGGTGTAGACGGTCATGCCCAGGTCGCGGAACGCTGCCTCGGCAAGCTGGGCTGTGTCGTAGAACTTGGAGCTGCTGCATATCGTGACTGCCTCGATTTCGGGCATCGATCCTCCAGTGTGCGGTCGATATTCGTGCTCAGGTGAGCGGTATCAGATGTCGGGGTTCGTCGAGATACCCGACACCGGCGTGCCGCCGCAGAATGTTCTCCCACACCATCGAAGGCGCTTCGGAATCGGCTGGTCGAGGCAGCCTGCGGCGGTCCGCCAGCGCGGGATAGTCGAGGTGAAAGGGGCGCACCGCGAGTCGCCGGGGGAGCCCCGGGCTGATCCGGGCCAACTCGTGGAAGCTCATGTCGAGTTGTTCCTCGGTCCAGTCGTTGGCGCCGACCGCCGGAAACAGATCGAAGCCAAGTTCGAGGGCCAGGACGATCCCGTCGCGGATGGCGGGCCAGTCACCGCTGCCGGGCGGGTGATGGAGCGTCGTATGCACCTTGACGCGCCGCAGCTCCTCGCGCTCGACTGCGGAAAGCCGAAGGGTGCTCTGCTGCCACGCGTACGGCAGGGCGGAGAGGTTCGACTCAACCTTGAGGACGACGGACTCGAGTAGGCCCCGCGCCGCTAAGGCGCGGTAGATCTCGATCACGAGGGAGGGCGCGAGCAGCGGCTCGCCGCCGCTGACGCGCAACAGGCTGAGCTGCCGACCGGCAGCCTGAGCCGTACGCCTGAGCGCGACGAATTCGTTCACCACGCCGTCGGCGTTGGTAATGAAGGCGTCCCGACCGGCCAGATGGCGGTAGTCGACGTAGCAGTAGGAACAGCGGAAGTTGCACGCGGCGACGTGCGTGATGGCCGCCAGGTTGTGCTCCGACCAGTGCCCTCCAAGCTCTGCCGCCACCGTCACCGGGCTGTCGGACAGATTGGCCACATGCCGCAACCCCGCGAACTCCGGCAGAGAGGTGGGCAGGCGCATCCGGTCCCGCCGTACCGGCGTGAAGAAGCGAAACTGCCGGCTCTGCACGCCGCCGAGATCCGTCTTGCGAAGATCGGTGAAGGCGTAGTCGCCGCCACCGACGTTCACGATCCGATGTGCCCTGAGCAGTATCGGCCGTTCCGTCGATCCGGCAGCGGGCGCGTTGCTGACCACTCAGCCCCTCCATCAGAGAGTGTTGCGACAGATTACTGACAGGCGTCGATCAACCGAGCATCTCCATGACGACCGCCTCGATTTCGGGAGTGGCAGGGTGTCGCGCGAGTTCGGCTCGGACTCGCCGACGCATCGTCACGAAGTTCGTGCCCTCGGTCAGGTGTAGCCCGGCGACAGCTTCATACTGCTGCCGCCCGAGTTCCACAAGCCGCTGGTGCGCTGCGTCCGCGACGTCGTACTGGGGAACGGGCAGCTTCCACACGTGCTTGTCGATGTCCCGCTCATCCTTGCCGTAGGACATCATTGGTCGGACAAGCTCGGTCAGCACGGTGCTGTTCAGGATCGCCGAGAGGAAGAGGCCCTCTTCCCAGGTCGCGATCGGGGCCCAGTAGAGCTTGTGCTCGATGACTGCGGTCGGGTCGTCGACGATGGCAGCGGCGACGTGCATCCCGGAGGCCGAATAGGCCAATCGCAGCGGCGGTGCGGGGAACTGCGCGGTCAGCTTGTGTCGGAAGTCGAGCTGCTCGGCCAGGGTGAGGCGCGCGCTGCTGCGGTGCGCCTCCCAGGTTGCCTCAGCCTGCCGCCACCATTCGGCCAGGCCGAAGTAGTAGTCGAGTCGGGATCCAGGTCCGGTCATCAGCGTGGAACCGTCGAGCGGGAGCACCGCCTTCTTCCCCGGCAGGATCCGGTATGGCAGCAGGCATTCGCCGAGCAGCACGTGCCGGATGAATTCGCACTCCACGACGCCTTCGAGTGTGGGCAGATCCTTCCACGGGGCCTTCTCCAGGTTGCTGCGCGCAGAGCGAACGGCGTGCCGGCCGGCACCGAGGCCGAGCCGCCCGCCAGTATCAGTCTCGACGAAGAACAGGATCTTGGGGAAGATCGTCGCGCCGTTGCGCACGTGTGGCTTGTACGGCGAATCGGCGAGGAACGCCCGCCCCAGGGGGACGCGTTCCCGATGGATGGATGGTGCGGCCTGTCTCCACCTCCTGGCATCGGCGCCGAGGCGTCCCGTCCACCGTTCGGTGACCGATGGAAGGCCGCGAGGGCTGTGCGTGGCCGCCTTATTGCCGAAGACGACACTGGCGCCCCGCGGGAAGGGGTGAGGACGCAGGCGGCGCAGGTCCCAGGAGTCGGTGAAGGCAACCGCTGTCGGCTCGACCTCGTCCTTGTACCATCCGCTGCGGAAGCCCTCGAAGTGCTCGCGGTCGAGCACGGCGTTGGGCAGAACGAAGGCGAACGCGCCACCGTCGCGGAGGTACTGCTGGACGGCCCTGGCGACGAAGAGGGCGGAGAGGTCCTGCTGCGTCGCGAACTGACTACCACGCCACAGCCCGCGATCACGGGAGAGCTTCTTGAACATTGCCTGCATGCCCGGCGGCATGTGGCGGTAGGCGAGCCACGGGGGGTTGCCGATCAGGACGTCCACCCGGTTGTCGTCCATGGCGAGCCAGACGGGCCGGGCCAGGTTCCGCAGGTAGTAGCTCCAGATGTGGTCGCGACCCTCGTCGTGCAGCCGGCACATCGCCTCGAAGGTGCCGCGGATCATCGGCTGGTCGTCCGGCTCGATCTCCATGTGGTGGAAGAACGCGGCCAACGACGGCGGGTTGTCAGGATCTCGCGGCTTAGCGGCGATGCCGGCGAGCCCCGCGACGACCTGGTCGAAGCGGCTCGGCTCGTCGAGCAGGCCTTTGGGGAAGCGCAGCCATTCCTCGACCTCGCTGGCGTTGTAGCCGGCACTGATCCGTACGTGTTCCTCGGTGAAGAGATCGCGGCGTTCCCGCCACTGCATGCTGTCGCCCAAGTAGACCGGGATGGTGATGGCGCCCCGCTGGTCGGTGAGCCGCTGGTGGCCGATGGCGAGGAGGTAGGTAACGCGCGCGAGCGCCACGGCGACGGGGTGCAGGTCGACGCCGACCACGTGGTGGGTGAGCTGCGTCAGCGCGGCATCGAGCGGTATGGCCGCTGCCTCGGCGGCGGCGAGATACCGGCGTACGGCGTGGAAGAGGAAGGTGCCGGAGCCGCAGGCGGGGTCCAGCACCCGTTGCCGCACCGGATCGGTGACGACGGTGTCGACGAGGTGCTCCGCGAGCCAGTCGGGTGTGTAGTACTCGCCCATCCGCTTGCGCGTCTCGGGACCGATCATCGACTCGTAGAGCACCTTGAGGATGTCGTGGTCGGCCCGCAGCCAGTCGAACCGGGCCAGTCGCCGGGTGAGCCCCTGGATGAACTCGCGACCGCCGGGCACCTCGGTGGTCCAGCCGAAGAAGTCGTGCTCGACCACCCCCAGGATGCGGGCCTTATCGAACCGTTGCCCGGTGAT
This sequence comes from Micromonospora sp. S4605, assembly GCF_003176715.1. Lineage (NCBI taxonomy): Bacteria > Bacillati > Actinomycetota > Actinomycetes > Micromonosporales > Micromonosporaceae > Micromonospora > Micromonospora sp. S4605. Next base: position 15,937 of record NZ_QGSW01000237.1, on the reverse strand, counting down.
GAGATCGTGCGGCTGCAACTCCATGGCGTCGATGCCGACGACCAGGTGCGCGATGATGTACGCGCTGTTCATCAGCAGGGTGTGCTCGACGAAGAGATCCGGGTCGTCGACGAACTGGGTGCCCAGGGCGCTGTCCAGCAGCTCCGCCCACAGCTTCCGCTTCAGCTTGACGGTCGGCTGCTGCTGGTGCTCCGCGTAGAGCGCGGCGAGCGCGGCGCGATCCAGCTTGTGTGAGGTGCTCTGCGCGCCGAGGCGGCGAGCCACCTCGGCGGGAGCCGGCCGGACCCGCTGGCTCGTCGCCAGCACTCCTTCGAGCCAGTAGAAGAGGGCCAGGCCGTCGGGGCGAGTGGCCGCCAATGTATGGGCGTCGATGAGAGTCAGGGCCTCGCCGGTCAGCTGGTAGGCCCGCCAGGTGGCGCCGTCGGTAAGGATTCCGACGTATCGCTGGCCGCTCTCCCTGCTCCGCGACCGAACGTAACCGCCGAGTTGCCGCTCGGCCTCCAGTAGCGGGCGCCCGGTCTGGAGCCGTCGCTTGACTTCGATGATGGTGTAGCCGACCTCGATGTCGATGCGTCGGCCGCCGCCTACCGGAGCTTCGAGGTCGACGTCGTCGAGATGGAAGTCGGAAAGCCCGAAATCGCCGGCCAGCAGAAGCTGGCGGATGTCGGCTTGCAGGGTTGCTTCGCTGCGCGCGGCACGCCGGTCGGCGATCCGCGCCAGCAGGGGCTGCAGCGACGGGGAAAAACCGTCGGGCGCGCGTACCTGCGGCCGGGGTGGTGAGTGGCGGCTCCGGCTTTCGTCTGGCGTACCGTCCGAGCGGGCCATGCATCAGTGTGGATATTGCAACTGGCCGAATCCAAGAGGTGATGAATCACTGTCGGATTATGGACAGCTCGCGTACGGTGATCTGGCCGAGCGGCCAGGAGCCGATAGCGTCGGTGCACGCAAGGCGATGGAGAAGTTCCAGCAGCGCAGCATCGCCGATTTGCACGCCGACAAGGAGCCTGCACCCTGGCGTCGGTGAACAATGCGCGGACCCGCGGATGCGGACCATCCGGATTACGGACTTCTGGCGTGAGGTGGTGCTGGCGCCCGACGACGGCAGCGACACCTTTCTGCTGCTCAACGTCGTGCCGCACGACGATGCGTACACCTGGGCCGCGAAGCGGCTCTACACGGCGACGCGGGCGCTGGAGGTCCGCAACGTCGTCGCCATCGAGCAGCTCACTCCGGCGCTCGAGAAGGCCGCTGCGGAGGCGCCGAGCCTGCTGTTCGCCCGCTACTCCGACACGGTGCTGCGTCACCTCGGCATCGATGACCAGGTGCTGCGGGCGGTACGCACGATCATCGACAAGCGGCAGTTGGACGCGTTCGGCACGCTGCTGCCCGAGGACCAGTTCGAGGTGCTGCAGTACCTCACCGAGGGCTTCACGCCGGACGAGGTCTATCGCGACGTCGTGGCCGAGCGCCGGCCGGCGGACGCGCCGCCGGAGCCGAGCGAGAGCCTGGCCGTGGCGATCGCCAACACCGCCAACCGCATCACCCTGGTGACCTGGCCGGACGAGCTCGCCGAGATCCTCGACAAGCCCTTCGCCGCCTGGCGGGTCTTCCTGCACCCGTCGCAGCGGCGTGTCGCGTACCGGGTCTCGTGCAACGGGCCGGCCCAGGTGACGGGTGGGCCGGGCACCGGCAAGACGGTGGTGGCGCTGCACCGGGTCAAGCACCTGCTCTCTCGTACGCCCGACAGCCGAGTGCTGCTCACCACGTACACCAATGCCCTGGCCGCGACCCTGCGGGAGAACCTGGCGCTGCTCCTCGACGACGAGGAGCAGCTGGCGCGGGTGGAGGTGACCACGGTGAACGCCTTCGCGCACCGCACCGTGCGGGCCCTCGCCGGGCGGGTGCCGACCCCCATCGGTGACGTGGACGAGCGGCAGGTCTGGCGGCGGGTGGGCCGCAGGCTGAACCTGCCCTGGACCGAGCAGTTCCTCGCCCAGGAGTTCCGGCACGTGATCCTCGCCCACAACGTGCAGAGCCGGGACGAGTACCGCGCGGCCAGCCGGCGGGGAGAGGCTCGGCGCTCGGCCCGCGGCAGCGCGACCGGATGTGGGACGCCGTGGACATGTTCCAGAAGGAGCTGTCGGCCGCCGGCACCGCCACCCACCTGCAGATCTGCGCGCGGGCGGCGCAGCTGCTCGACGGCGCCGACCTCACCGACCACGGGTACGACTACGTCGTCGTCGACGAGGCGCAGGATCTGCATCCCGCGCAGTGGCGGGTGCTGCGGGCCGCGGTGGCGCCCGGCCCGGACGACCTCTTCATCACCGGCGACCCGCACCAGCGGATCTACGACTCCCGCGTCTCGCTGAACGCCCTCGGCATCTCCGTCGCCGGGCGCAGCAGCCGGCTGCGGGTCAACTACCGCAGCACCGAGGAGATCCTCTCCTGGTCCACCGGCGTGCTCGTCGGGTCGCGGATCGAGGACCTCGGCGGCGACGGTGACGACAGCCTCGCCGGCTACCGGTCACTGCTGCACGGCAAGCGACCCCACGCCGCCGGGTACCCGACGAGCCAGGCGGAGATCGCCGCGCTCGTGGAGCGGGTGGGGGAGTGGCTGGAGCAGGGTGTGGCGGCGAGCGAGATTGCGGTGTGCGCCAGGTTCAACCTGACGCTGAGCGACGTGCAGGAGGAGTTGGCCGCCGCCGGGATTCCTTCTGTGCGGGTTCGGGACCAGCCCGGGGCAGACGTCGACGGGGTGCGGCTCGCCACCATGCACGCGATGAAGGGGCTGGAGTTCCGGTGCGTGGCGGTGGTCGGCGTCACGGCGCGGTCGGTGCCGTTCGCCAAGGAGGTCACGCCGGCCGAGGTGGATCCGATGCAGCACGAAAGTGACCTGCTCCGGGAGCGGTGCCTGCTGTTCGTTGCCAGTACGCGGGCGCGGGAGGCGCTGCACGTGTCCTGGAGCGGGCAGCCCAGCCCGTTCCTGACGTCCGTTAACGCGCGCTGACGCGGATGCCGCCAGAGCGCGCTCCGGCGTAGCAGCGTTCGCGTTCCTTCTGCCACAGCACCTCGTCGTCGAGGTTCGCGTACTCGCTGCGCAGCCGGCGGGCGAGCGCGTAGAAGCCCTCGTGCGGCCGGCGGGTGTCCTTACCGACCACGAGCGCGCTCCAGATCGGCTCGCCTCGTTCAGCGGCCCGCTCCGACAACTGGGCCAGCTTGACCGGGCCATGCTGTGGCTGTCTGCCAGCCTGAAGGCGGACCACCGAGAGCGACGAGCAGCCCTCGCCACCACCTGAGTCCTCCGGTTCCTTCCGGATCCCCCGGCGGCGCCGCCGAAGCAGCGACGCCGCCGGCGGAAGGAGGGAGACGCTCAGCCGAGTGGGCTGAAGCTGCGGCCGTCGAGCACGTTGATGACCTCGTCGTCGCGGCTGACCTCGTAGCCGCGCTTGCGCAGCTCCGCCACCAGCTCGCCCTCGCGGTCGACCGGGATCTCCAGGTAGTCCCCGTTGAGTGCGGTGAACCGGCGCTCGCCGAACTGGTCCTGCAGGTCCTCGGGGAGCAGCTTGAAGGCCCGCTCCGTGACCATCGGGGGCCAATCCCCCTCTGCGACCGAGTTCAGCTCGTTGATCTCGAAGGGCTCGTTGTCGGCGGGATCCTCGTCGGGGAAGTCTTCATCCGCGGCGGCAGGATTCGACAGGTGGGTCATCCGGACCTGGCGGGCCTCTCCCCAGGTGCGGGCGGCGGCGAGCGCCTTGATCTCCTCGGCCTCCTCGGCGGCGGTGTTCGCGTCGGCGAAGGCGAGGCAGTCGTGCAGTTGCGCGTGGCCGTAGACCAGGCGGCGGGTGGTCGGGTGGTGCGTCGTCATGGCGCACATCGTGCCGTGCGGGTACGACATCCAAGATCAGGTGTTGATCCGGAGACCGGGAGCGGGACTGGCCATTTCCGCAGGCCGGACGGGCCAAAGTTGATCACGAAGGGGTGACGCAGGCCTGCGGACGGGCCAAGCGGTCTTGTCCGGTCGGGCCAGCCCCTTCGGCGTGGTGCCACCATGGGCTGGGCGCGATCGATCCCGCGGCGCCGGTGGCCGGCGATGCGGCGGCCTGTCGGTGCCGCCCGGTAGCCTGCGGGAACGTCCGCAGTACGACGAGCAGGGGAGGGCACGTGGTGGACGGTCCACGCTCCCGACCGATGTTCCGCCAGGTCCCGGCGGACATGTTCGCCTTCACCACCACCGACCGGGCCGAGCTGCACACCGCCGTCATGCAGGTCTTCGGCGACGCCCACGAGCGGCTGGTCGCGGCGTTGACCTTCGACGAGATCCTCGCGGCGTTGCCCGGCGTCGGCTGGTACGAGCCGGTCGCCGACAGCTCGCTCGACTACACCCTCGGGGCGCTGCACAAGTACGGGCTCATCGAGCGTACGCAGAACCACAGCGCCCACTACGCCTCCGCCGCCGAGTACGAACGGCGTAACCTGCACTACTCGTTGAGCCGCAAGGGGGAGGCCGCCTACGAGGGCGTGCTGCACGCGGTGCAGCACCTGTCCTCGACCGGGGCGCTGCAGACGGCGGTGCTCGACGCCATCCTCGATCGCCTCGGTGAGCTGCATGATCTGCTCGCCGACGACGCCGCTGCGGACCGCCGTGTCTACGCCGCCCTCATGGAACTCGAGGGGCACCTCGCCGGTCTGCGGGCCAGCACCAAACAGTTCAACGGCCAGCTTCAGCGGCTGCTGCGCGAGGAGGGCGCCGATCCCGACACGTTCGCCGAGGTCAAGCAGGCCACGATCGCCTACCTGTCGGAGTTCGTCACCAACCTCGACGGCCGCCGGCAGACGATCGCCGAGGCGGTGGCCCGCATCCAGCAGCGCGGCGTCACCGTCCTGCATCACCGGGCCCTGCGCGGCGCCGACCTGCCTACCCTGCCCGGCAGCAGCGATCCCGCCCCGCGCTGGCTGGAGCAGCGTGCCGCGCGGTGGGACGGCCTGTGCTCGTGGTTCCGGCCCGGCGACGGCGCCCGCCCACGCATCGACCAGCTCGCCGACGTCGCCCGACGTGCCATCGTCGCCCTGATGCGGGCCCTGGAACGGCTGACCGACGGTCGGCGGCGCGGCACCAGCACCGCCGCCGACTTCCGTGCGTTGGCCCGCTGGTTCGCCACCTGTGATTCCGACGAGGCGGCGCACACGTTGTGGTCCGCCGCGTTCGGGCTGTGGCCCGCCCGGCACACCCACCTTGCACTGGACGACCCGACGGCGGTACCGGCCACCACGTCGTGGTGGCACGCGCCGGCGGCACCCGTGTCACCGTTGCTGCGTACCACCGGGCAGGCGGACAAGGTCGCCCGCACGGCCAGGGTCCGCGACACCGCCGAGGTACGCCGGCTGCGCCGCGAGCGGGTGGTGGCGGAGCGGGCGGAGCTCGAGCGGGCGTGGCGGCAGCTGGCCACGCCTGGGCCGGTGCGACTGTCGGCGTTCGGGCGGCTCGACCCGGGCGGTTTCGCGCGGCTGCTGGAGCTGCTGTCGCGGGCGCTGTCCGCCCCTGAACGGCACGGCGTGCGTCGCGCGGCGACGGCCGACGGTCGGCTGGTGGTGACGCTCACCGGCGCTGACAGTGCCGGCCGCGCGTTGCTGCGGACACCGCACGGCGTGCTGTCCGCCCCCGATCTGCTGGTCTCGATCAGCGAGGCCCGCCCGACGCCCGCTTTTCCCCGCCAGGCTATGGACACCGAGCCCCCCGACCTGCCGGCGATTCTCGACGAGGCCGAGCGGCTCGTGGCGCCCGGCGACGCCAGCCCGCCGGGACTCGGCAGCGAGGCCCCGATGGTGATCGACGGGCGGTCGGCGTGAGCGATCTGCGCAGCGAGCTCGACCGTGAGCGGGCGGCCGAGCGGGCCCAGGCGATCCGAGCCCTGCTGGCCCGTCCCCTGCTCACCCGCGACACCGCGGCCGCCGACTTCGCCCTGGTCGTGCGGCACCGCGCCGATCTGGTCGCGTGGTTCGACACGCACGCCGGCTGGCGGTTGATCGTCGAACCCCGCGCCGGCTACGCCCGGCTGATGAAGACGTCACCACGGCCACCGGTCGATCGTCCGGCGCGCCGTCCGCGTGGCGCGCGGAGCCCGCTTGACCGTCGCCGCTACACCCTGCTCTGCCTGGTGGCCGCCGAGCTGCTGGCCGGGCCGGTGACCACGATCGGCATCGTGGCCGAGCGGCTGGCCCAGGCGTCCGCCGTCGAGCCGGACATCGCCGCGTTCGACAGCTCCCGGCACGACGACCGCCGGGCGTACGTCGACGCCCTGCTCGTGCTGGAGGAGTTGGGTGTGCTCGCCGCCGTCGACGGCAGCACCGACGCCTACCTGCAGCACGCCGACGCCAAGGTGCTCTACCGGGTCGACAGCGGCAGACTGGTCCGGCTGCTCGCCGCGCGGCAGGCGCCGTCGCGGCTACCCGACCGGGACGTGGCGGCGCTGGTGCATGAGCCTCGCTACGGCGGTGCCGACGATCCCGCCGCTGACGTCTCCGACGAGCAGCGCAACCGGTGGCTGCGGCATTCCATCGTGCGGCGGCTCCTCGACGACCCGGTGGTCTACTTCAGCGACCTGTCCGACGCGCAACGCGCCTACGCCGCCAGCATCACCGGCCGTCGGATGCTGCGCACCGCGGTGGCCGACGCCGGGATGCTGCTGGAGGAACGCGCCGAAGGGCTCCTTGCCGTCGACCCGGATGCCCTGGCCACGGACGAGAGGTTCCCGGCTTCCGGCAGCGTCGCCGGGCAGGCGGCGCTGCTGCTGCTCGACACCGTCCTCGCCGCCCGCCCCGACCCGGTCGGCGAGGAACAGCTCGTCGGGCAGCTCGCCACCCGGTTCGCGGCGGTGCCGCAGTGGGCGCGCACCTACCGCTCCGACGGCGGCCCGCAGCGGCTCACCGAGGAAGCGCTGGCCCTGCTCGGCCGATTCGGGCTTGTCGACCGGGCCGGCGGAAGTGTTCGGGCGCTGCCCGCCGCCGCCCGCTACGCCATCGGCGCGCCCACCGTCGTCAGCCCCACCCGAGCGAGGAGCCGCCGGTGACCGTCCTGACTCTGCCCAGCGGCGACGCTCCCGCCGGCACGCTGCGTACCGACCGCTGGCAGCCCACCCGGGCCGGCGTGCTCAACGTCTGGCGCTACTACGACGAGGTGTTCACCTTCCACCGCGGGCGGCTGCTGTTGCGGGGACCCAACGGCACCGGCAAGTCCAAGGCGTTGGAACTGCTGCTGCCCTACCTGCTCGACGCCAACCTGCGCCCCTCGCGACTGTCCACCTTCGGCGGTTCCGAACGCACCATGCACTGGAACCTGATGGGCGACGGCTACCCGCACACCACCCGGGTGGGCTACGTGTGGCTGGAGTTCGGGCACGACGGTGACGACGGAGCACGCTGGTTCACCTGCGGCGCCCGGCTGGCCGCCTCCACCAACACCCGCACCGTCGACGCCACCTACTTCACCACCGAACTGCGGGTGGGTGAGCCCGCCGGCCTGTTCCTGGTCAAGGACGGCAACGTCCCGTTGACCCGCCAGGACCTTGCTCAGGCACTCGGTGACCGCGGCGCCGTACACACCGGCGCCGAGTCCTACCGGCGCGCGGTACGGGAGAGCTTGTTCCGTGGGCTCAGCGAGACGCAGTACGAGGCGCTGATCGCTACCCTGCTGCAGCTGCGTACGCCGAAACTGTCCGAGCACCTGAACCCCGACGCGTTGTCCGAGGTGCTGTCGAAGGCCCTGCCACCGCTGGACGCCGCCGACCTGGCCGAGATCGCCGAGGGCTTCGAGCAGCTGGACCGACGGCGCGAGCGCCTGGCTCGGCTCGACGAGGAAGTGACCGCGGCACGCCGGCTCGCCGAGCGCCAGCAACGGTACGCGCGCCGGGCGTTGCGGCGCGGCGCCGCCGAGGTCGTCGCGGCCACCACCAAGCTGGACAACGTCACCCGCGACGCCCGCCAACGCCGGCAGGAACACGCGACAGCCGCCGCCGAGCTGGCGCAGGTGAGCACGGCCATCAGCGACAACGAGCGCGACCAGACCGTCACCGAGGAGACCATCGGCGGCCTACGCGACAGCGACGCCTACCGCGAGGGCCAGCAACTCGACCAGCTGCGGCGGGAGGCGGCAACCGCGAGACGCACCGCCGAGCAGGCCGCCGTCGCGGCAGCCAGCCGCCGTGCGGAGGCCGCGAGGGCCAGTCAACGGGCAGAGGGGTTCGTCGCCGAACTCGCCACCACCGCCGCGCAGACCGGCAGGTCCTGGCGCGACACCACCGCCGCGGCGCTGGCCGCCGGGATGGCCGCCCACGTCGAACCGCTCGCCGCCGAGACCGCGGACCGGGCCCGTCACCTGCTGCGCGGGATCATCCGCGCCCGAGAGGACGAGATCGCCGCCGTCGCCGCCGCGCTGGCCGACCACGAACGAGCGGTGGTCGAGCGCGACCGGGCGCAGGCCCGGCGGGAGCGACGGACGGCCGAACGCGACGCCGCCAGCGCCGCGCTGCGGCAGGTCAAGCGGGCGTACGACGACGAGGTCGCCGAACTGCGCGACGCCATCGCCCGCTGGGCGTCGGGCTGCGCCGTCCTGCCGGTCACCGACCGGGCGACGGAACTGGCGGACCTGGCCGGCGACGAGGTAGCGCTCAACGCCCTGGTCGGCGACCTGTCGGCCGCCGTACGGGAACAGCTCGCCGCCGCGCACGCCGAGCGGCGGGCACGCGACGCCGAGCTGGTTCGGCGGCGGGAACCGCTCGCCGGCAGGCTGGCGGCGTTGTCGCGTGCGGCCACGCACGAGCCGGTGGCGCCGCGGCAGCGGACGGCGCCCCGCGGTGACCGACCCGGCGCACCGCTGTGGCGCCTGGTCGACTGGCGGGCCGACGTGCCGACCGAGGTGCAGCCCGCCGTGGAGGCCGCCCTCGAGGCGTCCGGTCTGCTCGACGCCTGGATCTGGCCCGACGGATCGGTGACCTCGGACCGCCGTGGCCACGACACCTACCTCGCCGCCGCCACCGCGCTGCCCGCGCCGCACGAGTCCCTGCTCGCGGTGCTCGCTCCCGACGAGCGGGCGCCCGTGCCGGCGCCGCTGGTCGCCACCGCGCTCGCCGGCGTGGCATTCGGGCCAAACGCCCCTCATCACGTCGCCGCCGTCGGCGCCGACGGCAGTTGGCGGCTCGGCCCGCTGCACGGCAGCTCCGGCAAGCCGGACGTGGAGTTCCTGGGCGCGGCAGCCCGGGAGCGGGCCCGGCAGCGGGAGATGACCGAGCTGACCGCTGAACTCGCCGACATCGACGCCGAACGCGCCACGGTGGCCGAGGCGACCCGGCACCTGGCCGAGCGGCGCACCACGCTTCAGGCGGAGCTGGCAGCACGACCGGATCACCGCCCGCTCGTGCGTGCGGCGGAACAGATCGACCGGGCCGAGCTGAAGCTCGCCGGCGCGCAGGACCTGCTCGACGAGGCCGCCCGTGAGGCTGTCGCCGCCGACGAGGTGGTCCGCGCCGCGCTGCGCGAGCTGACCCTCGTCGGCTCCCGGCACGGCCTGCCCACCGCCGCGGCGGACCTCGGCCGGCTGACCGACGCGCTGCGGACACTGCGGCAGGCGGCCGAGGGCTGGTTGACCGACCGCGGCCGGGAGGAGCACACGGCAACCCGGCTCGACGACGCCCGCGAAACCGCCGACCACGCTATTGAGTTGGCCGAGGAGGAAGCGGCCCGCGCCCAGGCCGCCGAGGAATCCGCCGCCGGCCTGGCGGCCCGCCTCGAGGCGGTGGAGCGGACCGTCGGCGTCGAGTACCGGGCCGTCCTCGACGAGGTGCACCGGCTACGCACCCACGCGGAGGCACTCAAACAGCACCTGCGACGGTTGCGCCCCCGCCACGAGGCCCTGATCGGGCAACTGCACGAGCTCAACGCCCGAGCCGAACGCGCCGAGCAGGACCGCGACGACGCCACCGGTGTCCGCGACGATGCGGTGGCCCGGTTGGCCCGACTCGTCGACCTGCTCGCCACCGACGCGGCGCTCGCCACCGACCTGTCCGGCGTCGGTGCCGTGACCGCGACCCTGCAGGCCGCGCGGCAGCTCGCCGAGGAGATCGGCGCCCTGCCACACGGTCCCCGCCACCTCCGCCAGGACGAAGGCGAACTGGGCAACGTGCTGCACCTCATCAGCGCATCGCTTGCCGGCTACGCCGACCTGGCCATGATCCCCGACGAACAGTGCGACGTGCAGATCGTCACCGCCACCGTCGACGGTCTGCCGACCACACCCACGGCCCTGGTGCACCGGCTCACCACCGAACGCGACGAGATGCGGGCTCACCTGACCGAGGAGGAGCGGCAGCTGTTCGACCGCACCCTCACCGGCGACACCCGCCGGCACGTCGCGCAGCGCATCCGGCAGGCCGCCGACCTGGTCCGCGAGGTCAGCGCGCAACTCGAACGGGTACGTACCGTGTCGGGCCTCGGCGTACGACTGATCTGGGAGGTCAACAGCGACCTTGACGCCCGGCTACGGCAGGCCCGGGAACTCCTGCTGCAGGACCCGGCGCGGCTGACCGAGACCCAGCGGGCAGCCCTGCACGACTTCTTCCGCGCCCGCATCGACGACATCCGCAATGCCGGTTCGACCGAGGGCTGGGAGCAGCAGCTGGGCGAAGCCCTCGACTACCGGCGGTGGCACCGGTTCGTCGTGCAGATCCGTTCCGGCACCGGCGACTGGTCGCCGGTCACCCGACGCCAGCACGGCGCCAAGTCGGGCGGGGAGAAGGCCATCGTGCTGCACCTGCCGCTGTTCGCAGCGGCCGGCGCGCACTACCGCGCAGCCCCCTCGGCGCCGCGACTGATCCTCCTCGACGAGGTCTTCGTCGGCGTGGACCAGACCAACCGCGGCCAGCTGATGGCCGTGCTGAAAGCCCTCGACCTCGACCTGCTGCTCACCTCCGACCAGGAGTGGTGCACCTACGCGGAGGTCGACGGCATCGCCATCCACCAGTTGATCGCCGGCGGGGAGGACGGCGACGACGCGGTCACCACCGCCCGCTTCGTGTGGACCGGTCACGACGTCGTGGCCGACGACGAGCCATGACGGCAGCCCGGTTCGACCGTCCCGAACTCGCACCACTCTGGACGGAGCTTCGACGCCGATTCGAGGGCACCGACGGGCGGGTGAGCCGAGTACGCCTGCACGACCTCCAGCCGGCCGAGCGGGTCGCGCTGGCCGACCTCCTCGGCCTGGCGTACACCCCGGACTCGGAGGTGACCGTTTCCGTCCGGGTGCTCGACGCGATCCTGCAGACCGCCACCGGCGGACTGGACACCCGAGGCGTGGTGGAGGCGATCGGTGGCCCCCTCACCAGTCGAGCGGAGGACCGCCGGCAACGGGCCGCCGAGCGTGCCCAGCTCTGGCAGTGGGCCCGCGAGCATCCCACCGTCCTCGCCGAGCCGGCCCTGCTCACCTGGCTCGAACGCGTTCGCGCCGGCGGCCTCGTCGCCGGCGACACCTCCGCCACCCGGACGCTGCTGGAGCAGGCATTCGAGGTCCTTACGGCACTGCCCGCGGCCGGCGAACCGCTCCCGGTGCTGGCCGCCCGCCTCACCGGTGACTCCCATGCGCTCGACGAAGACAGCCGGCTCGGCAAGGTGGTGCTTCGGGCGTTGGCCGTGCTGCGCGACGAGGAGACACCGACCGACGCGGAGGGTCGTCGACGGCTGTGGGAGTACTCGGGCGTCGCGTGCGACGAGCTGTCAACCTCCGTCCTGGTCGCGGGGATGCGGCCCGCCGGCGACGGCCCACTCGCCCGAGGATTACGCACCTGGGCCGACGCCGGTCAGGCATCCGTGGTCACCCTGGCTCACCTCAAGGACCACCCCGTCGGTGGACTGCGGGGACCGGTGTTCGTCGTGGAGAACCCGGCGGTGATGGCACTCGCGCTACAGCGGTTCGGTGTCGCCTGCCCACCCCTTGTCTGCGTCGCCGGTTGGCCGAGCACGGCGGCGATCATGTTGTTGCGACAGATCGCTGCCAGCGGGGCGAAGCTGCGCTACCACGGAGACGTCGACGGCGAAGGCCTGCGGATCGCGGCGCACATAATGAGCAAGACGGGCGCGGAACCGTGGCTGCTCCAGGCGGAAGACTACCGGCGTGCCGTGCCGAGTGCGGGCCCACCGGCGGGTCGAGTCGACGACACCCCCTGGGACCCGCAACTGGCTGAGGTCGTCCGTGCACACGGCATAGCCCTGCTGGAGGAAGTGGTGGTCGACTCCCTGCTTGTCGACATGGGAGCACACGTCGGCCGGCGTGAGCTACCTTAGCCGTCCGCGGGCCGGACCGGTGAAACACCAGCGCCGCGCAGGCCGTTTCTGCGGGAGCGGTTGGGGCCGCCCTCGTTGCCCGCCCACACCACCGGCACCGGGGCGCGCGTTGCCGGGGCGGGGCAGGACCTCGGAGGTTCAGGCAGTGGCCGGGCCACGTCGTGTGCGGGGTGACTCGCCGAAGGCTGTGACGCCCTCGTATTCCGCCACCGGGGCGGCGCCGACACGCTCGTACTCGAGCAGCAGCAAGCCGTTCTCCGTCGCCTCGTGGCGGACGAGTCGGAGGCCGACGGGCGCGCTCGGGCGGTCGAGCAGCCGTCGCCCGGAACCGGTCACGGTGGGGGCGACGACGAGTCGGAGTGTGTCGACGAGGCCGGCCGACAACAGGTCCCTGCCGAGTCGCGCACTCCCGTGGATCTGGAGTTCCCGTCCTGGCTGCTCCCTGAGCCTCCCGACGGTCTGGATCGGGTCGCCGTGCAGCATGGTCGTCGGGTGCCAACTCGATTCCGTGAGGGTGTTGGTCACGACGTACTTCGGTAGTGAGTTCATCCGTTCGGTGAACGGGTCGTTCGGGTCGGTGATCCGGGGCCAGTCGCGAGCGAACGCCTCGTAGGTCCGCCGCCCCAGCAGCAGACCGTCGGCGAGACCCAGCCAGTCAGCGGTGCGCTGGACGAAGAGCTTGTCCAGGTAGGGCACGAGCCAGCCGCCCCGGGTGAAGTCGTCGCTCGTATCCTCGGTCGGCGAGCCGGGGCCCTGGCTGACCCCGTCGAGGGTGACGAATCCGGTAAGGGCGATCTTCATTGCGTGCCCTCGCCTTCGACGAGTCCGGCGAGTTGCTCGGTGACCGAGCCCCAGCCTTGCGCGAAGCCGAGTTCCTGGTGACGGGCGCGAGCGGCGGGATCGCCATGGCGGACGATGATCCGGTAGTCCGTGCCGTCCGGATGATCGCTCAGGGTGATCTCGGCGGTCATCGGGACCGGGGTAGGGTCCGCGGGCCTCCAGGCACTGTCGATCGCGTTCGTGAACACGATCCGCTCGAACTCGTCGACGACGAGGAAGGTCGCGTCGACGTGCGGGACGAACTCCACCCCGTCGTCGCTCAGTCGGGTCACGAACGCGCCACCGGGCCGGACGTCCAGGCGGTCGACGCGGCACAGGGTCGGAGCCGGGACCCACCACTTCTCGAGGCGGGACGGGTCGGTCCACGCGGTCCACAGGGCGGCGCGGGGGGCGCGGATGACCCGCTCCAGCGTCAGGTCCAGGTCGGGATTCACTGTCGGTTCTCCTCGGGGTCGGTGACGAGGCGTTCGAGGCGATCGGTGCGCTCTTCCCAGATCCGGCGCTGCTCCGCGAGCCAGTCGTCGATGACGGCGAGGCACTCGCGGTTGAGCACACAGGTGCGCACCCGGCCGGACTTGGTCGTGCGGATCAGCCCACTGGACTCGAGCGTCCGTACGTGCTTCATGAACGAGGGGAGGGTCATCGGAAACTCGCTGGCGAGATCGCCGACGCTCGCCGGGCCGTGGCCGAGGCGCCGGATGACCCCGCGTCGGGTCGGGTCGGCGAGGGCGACGAACACGCCGTCGAGCTGCGCCGAATACTGTGCCATGTGGCTAAGTATCGTTCGTGAACGACACTTAGCGCAAGGGCAAAGTATTTGACGCGCCCCGGAGTGCCCTACCGCGGCGTCGGTAGCTGGCCGACCGCTGCCGATACGGGGGACCGGACGCCCTCCGGGCGGGTCTGGCCGCGCTCGGCGGAGGGCCGGATCCTGGACCTGCCGGCCAGCGGTGCAGGGACGCCGGCTGCTGGCGGTCTGCGCCGCGCTCTGCACGGTCAAGCTCACGCGTCAGCCGCTGGTCGCGCTGTGGCTGTTCGAAGCGCGGCTGGAAGCGGTTTATGGTGGCCATGTGCTTGACCTGAGCAGGGTTGACTTGGAGGAGATCGCTACCGCGCTCGCGGACCAGACCGCCTACGAGCACCGATGGCTGATCAACCCGCAGACGGGCGAGATCGTGCTCTGGACGACGGACGGCGGCATCGATGGACACACTCCCGTTGACCTTGATGATCTGGACTTGATCTGCATCGATCCGCTGCCGTCCTACCTCTGGTATCAGGACATGGCCGACTTTGCCGAGAGAATCAGCGACGAGTCGGCCGGCCGCAAGCTCGCGCGAGCCATCCATGGCAAGGGCGCCTTTCGCCGGTTCAAGGACGAGTTGCACGAGGAGTGGCCGCACCTGCTGCCGGCGTGGTACGCCTTCCGCGACGTGCGCGCACAGCGGCGGGCGGTCGAGTGGCTGGTCGACAACTCGCTGGTCGACGACGAGACGGGCGAGCTTTTCGTGGCCGAGCACCCAGATCCCGACCTTCCCTGACCTGGTGCCCCTGTCGTGCCCGGTGCCGAGATCGGGCACCAACCCGGCCACGGGGCAGCGCCTTCACCGAGTTGTGAGACGTCCCTCAGAAGCTCACGATGAGGGTGAGGACGCAGACCACCAGCATGCCGGTCGCGTTGACGAAGAGGTTGCGGCCGAAGTCGCGGGCACGAATGTGCATCGCGATCGCCACGATGAAGTACAGCACCAGCGCGGCCGACGTGATGAGCCCGATGTACGGCACCCAGATGCCGGCGACGAGGCCGGCGGCCGCCGCGAACTTGACGGGGGAGAGGACCCACCAGTAGCGGCGGGGCCAATGAACGTCCTCCAGACATTTCGCGATGAACGCCGCCGGACGTAGGCACAACAGCGCGTCGCCGAACGAGATCACCGCAAGAAGGATGACGGGCCAGATCGGGTCAGGAAGGGCCGGCATCGCACCAACATACCATACCGTATGGTATGTTGATCTTATGTCGACGCGCGAACGGTGGCTCACCGCAGGCCTTGAGGCGCTGGCGGCTGACGGTGCATCGGGTGTCCGGGCTGACCGCATCGCGGCCCGCCTCAACCTGACGAAAGGGTCTTTCCACCATCACTTCGCCGGGGTGGAGGACTATCGCCGGGCGCTGCTGGAGCGACACGAGCAGGACCAGTTGGCGCTGCTGGACCGCCTCGCCGCGGAACTGGAACAGGTCGCGGCCGAGGCCGCTCTCGGCGCCCTGACCGACCGCCTGACCGGCCTGTTCGATGCCGACCTTGAACGGGCGGTACGCAGTTGGGCGGTCACCGACCCGGCGGCCCGCGCCGTACAGGAACGACTGGACGGCGCACGGCTCGAGTTCCTGCGCCGCACGTGGGCCCGGATTCTCCGTGATGAGCGGCGGGTGCACATCGCAGCCCTCGTTCCTCACCTCATCGCGATCGGTGCCAGCATGGCCCAGCCGCGCCTGCCGGCCGAGGACCTGCGCGCCGTGTTCGATCTCCTCGCCGAGTTGGCGCCCGGCGTGCGGATCCCCGAGGCGTGACCAGCCGCGCCAGATGTGCCCGTCACCCGATCCGGCGCCCGGCCGGGTAGCCGGTGCTCCCGCTACGTCCCGGGTTCGACGTAATTCGGGGACCTGGAGAGCTGAAATTTTGGTTCTGACCTGGGCGGAGATGGGTGGGACCGCCTGGAGGGCGTTTCTCTAGGCGGTGGCGTTTGGGCTGGTCAGCGGGGTGGG
>NZ_QGSW01000301.1:0-23519 GCF_003176715.1 Micromonospora sp. S4605 | reverse complement strand
GGCCCGGTCGCTCCGCCGGCCGCCCCGGCCGACCGGCGGAGCGACCGGGCCGGCGGGCCGGAGCCGTCGGCGCCCGCCGGTGCCGCCGGCTGGTCGGCCTCCAGCCCGGTCACCGCCCCGCCCGCCGGGCGGCCCGGCCGGTACGACGGCGGGCCGGACCTGGCCAGCACGGTCTACGGCGCCGGCACCGACGGGCCGGGATTCGCCACTGTCTCCTTCCCCGCCGGCAATCCGCTGGAGAACTCCGGCTCACTGACCGGGCACATCCTGGCCCAGGGCTGGGCCGACTCGCCGGCCGCCGAACGGTCCAGCAACACCCGGGTGGTGATCGTTCTGGCGGCCTCGCTGGGCCTGCTCGTGGCGATCAGCGTGCTGGTCGTGCTGCTCGCCAACGACGTCATGGACGGTCTGGTGGGCGGCATCCTGACCAACTGACCCTCGCTGCCGGGGCGATGGTGAGCCCGCCCACTACGGCTCCGCGTCACCCTGGCGGGCCGGTCTCTCCGCCGTACACTTGTGGAGATCACTGACCCGGCGCGCGTCCTGCGCGCCCATGGGCGATCTTGCGAGCGATTCGGCGGCGGTGAGCCGCGACCGGCCATCGCGAAGATGCGCCCCGCTCGAAAGGCATTTCTTGACCACCTTTGCTGATCCCAGCACGTTTCCGTCCGCCTTCGACGCCTCCACCGGAGATCCCACCGAACCGGCCGCCGCGGTGACCGCCACCGGACCGACCGACACGGTGACCGCCGCCGAGCCGGCCGACGCTCCGCCGGCCCCTGACTTCGCCGCCCTGGGGCTGCCCCAGCCGCTGGTCCGCGCGCTCGCCCGGCAGGGCATCACCGCCCCGTTCGAGATCCAGCGCGCCACCGTGCCGGACGCGCTGGCCGGCCGGGACGTCCTCGGCCGGGGCCAGACCGGCTCCGGCAAGACCCTCGCCTTCGGCCTGCCGGTGCTCGCCCGGGTCGCCGCCGGGGAGCGGGCCCGCCCGCTGCACCCGCGGGCCCTGGTCCTGGTGCCGACCCGGGAACTGGCCATGCAGGTCAACGACGCGCTGCTGCCGCTCGGCAAGGCGGTCGGGGTGTTCCTCAAGACCGCCGTCGGCGGCGTGCCGTACGACCGGCAGATCGACGCCCTGCGGCGCGGCGTGGAGATCGTCGTGGCCACACCGGGGCGGCTCGGCGACCTGATCGAGCGCGGCGTCTGCCGCCTCGACGACGTCGAGGTCACCGTGCTCGACGAGGCCGACCAGATGGCCGACATGGGCTTCCTGCCGGAGGTCACCGAGCTGCTGGCCAAGACCCCGGCCGGCGCGCAGCGGCTGCTCTTCTCGGCCACTCTGGACGGTGACGTCGACGCGCTGGTCAAGCGGTTCATGACCGACCCGGTCACGCACTCCACCGCACCGCCGACCGCTGCGGTCTCCACCATGGACCACCACCTGCTGCTGATCCCGCCGCACGACAAGTTCCCGGTGGCGGCGTCGATCGCCGCCCGGGAGGGCCGGACCATGGTCTTCGCCCGCACCCAGCTCGGCGTGGACCGGCTGGTCGAGCAGTTGGCCGCGGTGGGCGTACGGGCCGGCGGGCTGCACGGCGGCAAGACCCAGCGGATGCGCACCCGCACCCTGGCCGAGTTCCGCGAGGGCCGGATGAACGTGCTGGTCGCCACGGACGTGGCGGCCCGGGGCATCCACGTGGACGGGGTGTCGCTGGTGCTGCACGTCGACCCGCCGAAGGACCCGAAGGACTACCTGCACCGGGCCGGGCGCACCGCGCGGGCCGGCGAGTCGGGCGCGGTGGCCACCCTGGTCCTGCCCAAGCAGCGCCGGACCACCCTCGCCATGCTGGAGAAGGCCGGCGTGGAGCCGGCGCAGACCCGGGTACGGGCCGGCGACCCGGCGCTCGCCGAGCTGACCGGCGCCCGCGAGCCGAGCGGCGTACCGGTGCGCGACGAACCCGAACAGCCGCGCCGGCACGGCGACCGGCCCGGTGGCCCGCGCCGCTTCGGCGACCGCGACGGCCGGCCGGAGCGCCGCTACGGCGACCGCCCGCAGGGCGAGCGCCGGTTCAACGGCCACGGTGAGCGGGCCGAGCGCCGCTTCGGCGACCGGCCGGCCGACGGCCGGAGCTACGGCGAGCGCGACGGCCGGCGCCACGGCGACCGGCCGGCCGATGGCCGCGGCTACGGCGCCCGCGGCTTCGACGACCGGGGCGAGCGGCGGTTTGGCGACCGCCCGCAGGGCGAGCGGCGGTTCAACGACGGTCACGCTGAGCGGGCCGAGCGCCGCTTCGGGGACCGGCCGGCCGACGGCCGCGGCTACGGCACCCGTGGCTTCGAGGACCGGGGCGAGCGCCGGTTCGCCGACCGCCCGCACGGCGAGCGGCGCTACGGCGACCGCCCGACCGACGGCCGGGCGCACGGTGAGCGGCCGCAGGGTGAGCGGCGCTACGGCGACCGGGGCGGGTTCCGGCCGGAGGGCCGGGGCCGGGACGACCGGCCGCGTGACGACCGGCGCGGCCACGGCGGCCGGCCGCCGGCGCGTACCCACTGAGCCGTACGACACAACGGAAACGCCGCCCGGAGCCGAAGCTTCGTGGCGGCGTTTCCGCATGCCCTGCCGACCTGGGCCGGGTCGCGTAACGTCCGGCTCATGCCGACCATGCCGAAGTCGCTCTTCTGGACCCGGACGGACACCGCCGGCGCCGAGCACGCCCGGTTCGACGACACCCGGGGGCTGACCGCGCGGGGCACCCAGCTGGCCGTGGACCCGATCCCCTACACCTGCCGCTACCAGCTGGCCACCGACGAGGGGTGGGCGAGCACCCGGCTCGAGATCGAGGTCGAGGGGGCGGGCTGGCTGCGCAGCGTACGGCTGGAGCGGGCGGCCGACCGGTGGCGGGTGACCACCGCCGAGCAGGGTGACCTGGACGGCGCGTTGACCGCGGCCGGCCACCCGCCGGCCGGGCTGCCCGGCACCGACGATCCGGACCGACTGGCCGACGCGCTCGACATCGACCTCGGCGGTTCGGCACTCTTCAACGTCCTGCCGGTACGCCGGCTCGGGCTGATCGACGCGCCGCCGGACACGGTGCGGCGGATCACCGTCGCCTGGGTGCTGGTGCCGGGCCTGCAGGTGGTCCCGGCCGAGCAGGTCTACACCGCGCTCGGCCCGCGCCGGGTCCGCTTCGCCAGCGACACCTTCACCGCCGACCTGGAGCTGGACGCCAACGGCTACGTGCTGCGCTACCCCGGCCTCGCCGAGCGCTCCGCCGGCGCCTGAGCGCTCCCACCGCGGGCCACCGACCCGCTCCTTCGAAAGAGTGGCCATCTTCCACGGAATGGCCACTCTTTCTCTGTTCGTGCGGCCCCGGCGCGCGCGGGCGGGGCGACGGCGCGGGCGGGGGGTCAGGCGGGCCAGGCGCCGGTGGCGAGGAAGCGCTCGACGGTGGCCAGGTGGGGCTCCAGGTCGAGGCCCTGGGCAGCCACCCAGGAGTCGGCGTAGTAGGTGTCCGCGTACCGGTCACCGGCGTCGCAGATCAGGGTGACCACCGAGCCCCGCCGGCCGTCGGCGAGCATCCCGGCGATCAGCCCGAACGCGCCCCAGAGGTTGGTGCCGGTCGAGCCGCCCACCCGCCGGCCGAGCACCGCCGAGGCGGCCCGCATGGCGGCCAGCGACGCGGCGTCCGGCACCTGCACCATCCGGTCGACCACCGAGGGCAGGAAGGACGGCTCCACGCTCGGCCGGCCGATCCCCTCGATCCGGGAGCCCCGGCCGGTGCGGATCGACCAGTCGGCCGCCTGCCAGGCGGGGTAGAACGCGGAGTTCTCCGGGTCGACCACGCAGAGCTTGGTGGGCAGCCGGCGGTAGCGGGCGTACCGGCCGATGGTGGCGCTGGTGCCGCCGGTGCCCGCGCCCACCACGATCCAGGCCGGCACCGGGTGGCGTTCCAGGGCGAGCTGCGCGTAGATCGACTCGGCGATGTTGTTGTTGCCCCGCCAGTCGGTGGCCCGCTCGGCGTAGGTGAACTGGTCCATGAAGTGCCCAGCGGTGTCCTCGGCCAGCCAGCGGGCCTCCACGACCACCCGGGCCGGGTCCTCGACCAGGTGGCAGCGGCCGCCCTGGAACTCGATCTGGGCGATCTTCTCCGGCGAGGTGGAGGCCGGCATCACCGCGATGAACGGCAGCCCGAGCATCCGGGCGAAGTACGCCTCACTGACCGCCGTCGACCCGGACGAGGCCTCCACGATGGTGGTCTCCGGGCCGATCCAGCCGTTGCAGAGCCCGTACAGGAAGAGCGAACGGGCCAGCCGGTGCTTCAGCGAGCCGGTGGGGTGCACCGACTCGTCCTTCAGATAGAGGTCGATGCCCCACTCCCTGGGCAGCGGGAAGGGCAGCAGGTGGGTGTCGGCGGACCGGTTGGCGTCGGCCTCCACGGTGGCGATCGCCTCGGTCACCCACGCCCGGCTGGCCTCGTCGCACCGGTCGAGATGAGTCACGCCGGAAACCTAACAAGGCCGGTCAGGGCCGCGCCGCGCCGCCCCGGCGGCGCTGCCGCCGTTGGCCGGCCCGGCCGACCGCCGCGATCACCGGGGTCAGCCCGACGGCGAGTCGGGGCAGCGTGTCCAGCAGCCGCACCTGCGCGCCACGCCAGCGCGGCAGGCTGACCACCGGCCGGGGCCGCCGGGCCAGCCGGGCGGCCCGCGCGGCCACCCGCTCCGGCGTGAGCAGCGTGCCGGTGAAGGAGACCGCCGCGCCGGGGTCGTCCAGCCGGTCGTGCAGCATCGGCGTCCAGATCCCGTCCGGGCACAGGCACGACACGTGTACGCCCCGGTGCCCGGCCGCCCGCAGGTCGGCCAGGGTGCCCAGGCTGAACGCGAGCAGGGCGTGCTTGCTGGCCGCGTAGACGGTCTCGCCGGGGGCCGCGATCAGCCCGGCCAGCGACACGACGTTGAGCACGTGCCCGTGGCCCTGGGCGCGCATCACCGTCAGCGCGGCGAGGGTGCCGTTCATCGCGCCGAGGGTGTTCACCTCGACGACCCGCCGCCGGGTCGCCGCGTCGTGCGCCCAGGACGGCCCGGTGACCAGGATCCCGGCGTTGTTCACCCAGAGCCCGAGACCGCCCCGGTCGGCCGCCTCGGCGGCCACCGCCGCGCAGGCCTCCTCGTCGCGGACGTCCAGCGGGCGGGACCAGCCGCCGAGCGGGGCCGCGGCCTCGGCGACCGCGGCCGCGTCGAGGTCGGTGAGGAGCACCGGCCAGCCGTCGGCGTGCAGCGCGGCGGCGAGCGCCCGGCCGAGCCCGCCCGCCGCACCGGTCACCACGGCGGCTCCGGGTGCGGGCGTGTTCATCGGCGCACGCTACCGCCGCCGCCCCGGGCCGCGCCAGAGCGGACCGCCCGGGCCGCGCCAGAGCCGACCGCGGCCGGCCGGCCCGGGCGGTCAGGCGGAGGGCGGGGTGACCGGTTGTGGGCGGTTCTCCCACTTGGTCGACAGCGCGATGCCGGTGCGGGTGGAGGCCACCCCGGGCGTCCGGTTCAACCGCACGATCAGCCGCTCCAGCTCGGTGATGGTGGTCACCCGGGCTTTGAGCAGGAACGACTCGACGCCGGCCATGAAATAGCAGGACTCGATCTCGGGTATCGCCCGGAACGCCTCCAGCACGTCGTCGGTGTCCGCACCGGAGTCCTCGATGATGCCGATCAGGGCGGTCACGCCGAGCCCGACCGCCTCGGGGTCGATCTCCGCCCGGTACGCCCGGATCACCCCGCCGGCCTCCAGCTTGCCGACCCGTTCGTGTACGGCGGGAGCCGAGAGGCCGACCTGTCGGGCCAGTTCGGCGTAGGACAGGCGGGCGTTGCCGCGCAACAGCTCCACGAGGCTCAGGTCGATGGCGTCCACGGAATGTAGACCCTAGTCGCACAGGCGTAACGCCGGGCGTTCGGTATCCGTTGGATATAACAGCAGGTGACTGTTCGCAGACTGACGGTGACGGGAGAGCAACGCCGGTACCATTTACTAACTTCCCACTCAGTGCGTTTTTCGCGTTTGGCGGACAGGCCAGGTCGCTGGTGCTGTAATTGCCATACGTCCCTCATGACGGCTCTGGGCTCGCACCGGCCGGGGGCAGTGTGTTCAGCCGGGGGCTTCGTCGACGCGAGGAGGGGGCTGTGGACACTGGAGATCGCCTGCTGACACCGGGAGAGGTCGCCGCACTGTTTCGGGTTGACCCGAAGACTGTGACGAGATGGGCGGCGGCGGGCCGGATAGGAAGCATCCGGACTCCAGGCGGGCATCGCCGGTTTCGGGAATCCGAGGTGCGCGCCCTGCTGGAAGGGGAGGGCATGCTGGACGAGGCGGAGGACGTGGGCAAACCGCGCAACGTGGGCCCCGCCGCCTCGACCGGGCCCGGTCCGGCCAACGCCGGAATGTACTGAGGATCGGCACGCGGACCGGACGCGGGGTCCGGTCCGCGTCCTGACTCACCACTGGTCCCGGGCCGCGCCCAACTCGCCCGACCAGCGCCGGAACAGGGTGTGCGGCACGCCCAGCGCGTCCAGCACCTTGCCGGCCACGAAGTCCACCAGCTGCGCGGCGGACGCCGCCGCACCCGCGCCGTAGAAGCCCGGACTCGCCGGGAGCACGACCGCACCGGCGTCGTGCAGCGCGATGAGGTGTTCGAGGTGGCTACGGGTCACCGGGGTCTCCCGCGGCACCACCACCATCGGCCGCCGCTCCTTGAGGTTGACCTCGGCCGCCCGTTGCAGCAGATCCTTGGAGAGGCCGATCGCGATGCCCGCGCAGGCCGCCGTGCTGGCCGGCACCACCACCATCCCGCGTACCGGGTAGGAGCCGCTGCTCGGCCCGGCCGCCAGGTCGCCGGCGGGCCAGTGCCGCAGGTCGGCGCCGGCCAGGTCCCGGCCCAGCCAGGCGGCGAGGTCCTCGGCCCAGTGCCCGTCCCGGAACGGCCGCCCGGTCTCGTCCAGCAGGGTCAGCCGGGCCGCCCGGGAAACGATCAGGTCAACCGGCTGCCCGGCGTCGAGCAGCCCCCGGACGACGGCCGCCGCGTACGGCGTGCCGGACGCCCCGGACACCCCGACCACCCATGGCTCGCGCATGCCCTCCAGCCTGCCTGGTCGCCGCCGCCGGCCGTCGGCCGCCCCCGGATCGCCGCACGTTGGGACCACGGGCGGGCCGGGACCGCCCGGCGCGGGGTGGCGATCCGCCGGTCAGGGCCGCAGGCCGAGCCGGACCACCAGGTCGAGCAGGGCGAACGCGAACAGCGCGATGCCGACGAAGCCGTTGGCGGTGAAGAACGCCCGGTTGACCCGGCTCAGGTCGGTCGGGCTGACCACCAGGTGCTGGTAGCCGAAGGCGACAGCGGTCAGCGCCAGGCCGATCCACCAGAGCCAGCCGAACCCGACCAACGCGCCGAACCAGGCGAAGAGCGCGAAGGTCACCACGTGCGCGACGGTCGACGCGTGCAGGGCGAACCGCAGCCCGTACCGGGCCGGCACGCTGTGCACGCCGATCCGCCGGTCGATCTCGGCGTCCTGGCAGGCGTAGATCAGGTCGAACCCGCCGATCCAGAGCCCGACGGCAGCGCCGAGCAGCCAGGCCGGCCCGGAGCCGTCGAGGGTGCCGGTGACCGCCAGCCAGGCGCCGACCGGGCCGACCGCCTGGGCGACCGCGAGGATGGCGTGCGGCCAGTTGGTGAACCGCTTGCCGTACGGGTAGACGACCAGCGGCACCACGGCCAGCGGCGCCAGCGCGAGGCAGAGCGGGTTGAGCAGGGCGGCGGCGGCCAGGAAGACCACCAGCGCGACGGCCGCGCCGGTCCAGGCCGTCCGCACGCTCACCGCCCCGGTGACCAGTTCGCGCGAGGCGGTACGCGGGTTCCGCGCGTCGATCCGCCGGTCCAGGATCCGGTTGGCGGCCATCGCGAACGTCCGCGCGCCGACCATCGCCACGGTGATCAGCAGCAGGTCGAGCCAGCGCACCCGCCCGCCGTCGACCTGCATGGCGGTCAGCGCCGACAGGTACGCGAACGGCAGCGCGAACACCGAGTGCTCGATCGCGACCAGCCTGAGGAAGGACTTGACCCGGCCCGGCCGCTCGACCGGCGCGTCCACGACGGCCATCAGATCCCGTACTCCTTCCAACGCTTGTCGACCAGCGAGACCACCTCGGGCGACATCCGCATCTCCTCCGGCCAGCCCCGGGTGTAGCCCTCCTCGGGCAGCTTGCGGGTCGCGTCGACGCCCGCCTTGCCGCCCCAGAACTGCTGGTACGACGCGTGGTCCAGGTGGTCCACCGGCCCCTCGGTGAGCAGCAGGTCGCGGGCGTAGTCGACGTTGCCGAAGGCGCGGAAGGCGACCTCGTTGTAGTCGTGCACGTCGCAGTCCTCGTCGACGATCACGATCAGCTTGGTCAGCGACATCATGTGCGCCCCCCAGATCGCGTTCATCACCTTCTGCGCGTGCTTCGGGTAGCGCTTGCGGATCGACACGATCGCGCAGTTGTGGAACACCCCGGCGGCGGGCAGGTCGTAGTCGACGATGTCCGGGATCAGGAAGCGCAGCAGCGGCGCGAAGATCCGCTCGGTGGCCTTGCCGAGGCCGTGGTCCTCCTGCGGCGGCTGGGACGTGACGATCGAGTGGTAGACCGGGTCGCGCTGCATGGTCATGCACTCGATGTGCATCACCGGGAACGGCTCCACGGGCGTGTAGAAGCCGGTGTGGTCGCCGAACGGGCCCTCCGGCAGCCGCTCGCCCGGCTCGAGGTAGCCCTCCAGGACGATCTGCGCGTGCGCCGGCACCTGCAGCGGAACGGTCAGGCAGTCCACCATCTCCACCCGCTCGCCGCGCAGGTACCCGGCGAACAGGTACTCGTCGATGTCGGCGGGGAGCGGCGCGCTGGCGGCGTACGCGACCGCGGGGTCGGCGCCGATGGCGATCGCCACCGGCAGCCGCTGCCCGAGCCGCTCGGCGACCGCGTGGTGCGCCGTGGAGTTCTTGTGGATCTGCCAGTGCATGCCGATCGTGTTGTGCGAGTGCTGCTGGAGCCGGTAGAGCCCGAGGTTGCGCTTGCCGGTCTCCGGGTGCTTGGTGTGGGTCAGCCCGAAGTTGTGGAAGATCCCGCCGTCGCCCGGCCAGACCTGCAGCCCCGGCAGCCGGTTCAGGTCGACGTCGTCGCCGCGGTAGACCACCTGCTGGCAGGGGGCGGTCCTGACCTTCTTCGGCGGCATCGACTTGAGCTGCATGACCTTGCCGAGGCCGTCCATCATCCCGGAGAGGCCCATCGGCAGCTCCGGCTTGAGCATGTTGCCGATCCGCTCGCCGATCTCGTCGAGGTGCTCCACCCCGAGCGCCATCGCCATCCGCTTCTCGGTGCCGAAGAGGTTGATCGCCACCGGCATCTCGCCGCGGGTCGGCCGCTCGAAGAGCAGCGCCGGGCCGCCGGCCCGGACCGTACGGGTGACGATCTCGCTGATCTCCAGGGTGGGGTCGACCGGAGCGCTCACCCGCCGGAGTTCGCCCGCGCGCTCCAGCGCCGCGAGGAAGTCCTTCAGATCGTTGTACGGGAAGCCACGAGCCGCCATGCCAGCCAGTCTCCCGCACCCGCTGGCGGGCCGCCCACGCCGGGTGGGCGGATGCCGCCGCCGGCCGTGTGCACTCCACCACACCGGCCGCCCGGACCGGGCCGGAATGTCGGTGCCGGGTGGCACCATCCCCGGGCCGTCGCAGGAGTACGAGGGGAGCCGGGATGCCGCGCCGCACGTCCGTGTCGTTGAAGGTCGTCGAGCGGGGAGCGGGCACCCCGGTGCTGGCGCTGCACGGCTGGACCCCGGACCACCGGCTGATGCTCGGCTGCCTGGAACCGGTGTTCGCCGGGCGCACCGGCTACCGGCGGCTCTACCCGGACCTGCCCGGGATGGGCGCCTCGCCCGCCCCGGCGGAGATCGCCAGCTCCGACGACGTGCTCGACACCGTTCAGGACCTCGTCGACGACCTGCTCGGCGACGAGCCGTTCCTGCTGGTCGGCGAGTCGTACGGCGGCTACCTGGCCCGCGCGCTCGCCCGCTCCCGCCCCGACCAGGTGCTCGGCCTGGCGCTGATCTGCCCCACCGGCACCGCCGTGGAGCAGGCGGACCGCAGGGTGCCGGAACGGCAGGTGCTCCGTCCCGACCCGGCCCTGCTCGCCGCGACCGACGCGCGCACCGCCACCGAGTTCGCCGACATCTCGGTCGTGCAGACGCCCGAGACGCTGCGCCGGTTCCGCGAGGAGGTCATGGCCGGGCTGGACGCGGCCGACGCCGTGGCGATGGCCCGGATCCGGCAGCGGTGGACCCTCACCGAGGACCCGGAGGGTGGCGCGCCGTTCACCCGGCCGACCCTGGTCCTGACCGGGCGGCAGGACCACGTCACCGGCTACCTCGACCAGTTCGCGTTGCTGCCGCACTACCCGCGGGCGACGTTCGCGGTGCTCGACGTGGCCGGCCACAACCTGCAGATCGAGCAGCCCGGCCTCTTCGACGCGTTGGTCGGCGAGTGGCTCGACCGGGTCGCCGCCGAACGCTGAGCGACCGGCGACCGGGTCACGGCCGGGCGTTCAGCGGGCCGCCGGCCGCGGTCAGGCGGCGGGCTGCCAGGCGTACCGGGCCAGCGGCGGGTCGACCGGTGCGGCGGTGAGCCGGTTGGCGAAGGTGGAGATGGTGTACGTGCCGACGCCGAGCACCACGTCCAGCGCGTGCCGGGGCTGGTAGCCGGCCGCCAGGAACGCGGACAGCTCCGCCTCGGGCACCGCGCCCCGGTGGTCGAGCACGGCGTGGGTGAACCGGCGCAGCGCCTCGAGCCGGTCGTCGGGCAGCGGCGTGCCGGCGCGCAGCGCCTCGATCAGCTCCGGCGCCGCGCCGTGTCGGGTCAGGGTGGCGGTGTGCATGGCGACGCAGAGGTGGCACTCGTTGCGGGTGGCGACGGTCAGCACGACGACCTCCCGGTCGATCGGGCCGAGGTCGCACTTGTCGAAGATGCCGGTGACGGTGAGGAATCCGGTGAGCAGCTCCGGGGACTCGGCCATCAGGCCGACAGCGGTGGGCAGGTGGCCGAGTTTGCGGCGTACCCCCTCGATGGTCGGGCGGGCGGCGGCGGGAGCGGTCTCGACGGTGTGCGGGGTGAAGACGGGCACGGTTGGGCCTTTCATCGGGCAGGGGCGGCACGGCGCGCGGACTCGCGCCGGCCGTGACGTACGATCGTCAACGTGGTTGTCCAAATGGTAAACCTGGTTGTCGAACATGGCAACTGACCCCGACCGGCCCGGCTTCCTGCTGCCCCTGCTGCTGCTGGCCGGCTTCCGTACGCTCATCGACGACCTGCACGCCGAGCTGGCCCGGCAGGGGCACCCCGAGCTGCGCCCACTGCACGGCTTCGTGCTCCAGGCGGTCGGCGCCGACGGCACCACCGCCACCGAACTGGGCCAGCGGCTGGGCATCTCCAAGCAGGCGGCCGGCAAGACGGTCGACCGGCTGGTCGCCCTCGGCTACCTGGAACGTGCCGACGATCCCCGCGACGCCCGGCGCAAGCTGGTCCGGATGACCACGCGCGGGCACGACGGGCTGCGCCGCTCGGCGGTGGTCTTCGACCAGCTCCGGCAGCGCTGGGCGGACACGCTGGGCGCGGACCGGGTGGCCGCGCTGGAGGACGACCTGCGGGTGGTCACCCCGGCCAACTGGTTCCGGCTCGACGTGCCCGGCTGGTTCGGCGGCTGACCGGCCCCGCCGGCCGCCCTCAGGGCGACGTCACCAACGACGGGAGCGGGTTCAGTCGAGGCCGCCGTAGGAGTGCAGGCCCTCGAAGAAGATGTTCACGCCGAACAGGTTCATCAGCATGGTGCAGAAGCCGACCACGGCCAGCCAGGTGGCCACGTTCCGCCGCACGCTCGGAGTGGCCCGGGCGTGCAGGTAGCCGGCGTAGATCACCCAGGAGATGAACGACCAGGTCTCCTTCGGGTCCCAGCCCCACGGCCGCCCCCAGGCGGCCTCGGCCCAGATCGCCCCGGCGATCACCGCGAAGGTGAAGACCGGGAACGCGAAGGCGTGCAGCACGAAGGTCAGCCGCTCCAGCGCGGCCGCCGCCGGCAGCCGCTTGGCCAGGGTGTACGGGAAGCTGCGCTGGCCGCGCTCGTAACCGGCCCGCATCAGGTACGCCACCGCCGGCACCACGCCCAGCAGGAAGATGCCGGAGCTGAACACGACGGTCGAGACGTGGATGACGAACCAGTACGAGTTGAGCGCCGGCACCAGCGGCACCACCGGCACGTAGAGCACCAGCTCGGCGGTGGCCACCAGCAGCACCATCACCAGGGTCAGGAAAAGCCCGAGGCGGCGCAGCGACGGCCGCTTCCAGAGCACCACCAGCCAGGCGGCGACGCCGATGAACGAGACCGTGAGCACGAACTCGTACATGTTGCCCCACGGCATCCGGTCGGCCGCGATGCCGCGGGTGACCAGCGCCGCGAGGTGCAGCAGGCCGCCGAGCGCGGTGACGCCGACCGCGATCCGACCGGCCAGCCGGGCCCGGTGCGCGCTGCGCCCGGCGGTGGTCGACTCGGCCACGACCGGCTCGGCTGGAACGCTGCCACCGGCCGCACCGACACCGGCACCGACCAGTTCCCGCGCCGGCGCGGCGACCTGGGCGCGGGCGTTGCCGAGCGCGTACTCGACCGCGTGGCTGATCATGGCGACCAGGTACGCCAGGATCGCGAACGACACCAGCTGGTCGGAGAGTGCGGACATCACTCGGCTCCTTCTCGCGCTCCGGCCGGCTCGCCTCCGTCGCGATCCGCACCGGCCCGCTCGTCCACCCGCTCGTCACCGCTGACCGCGGCCACGAGCTGTGCGAACTCGTCGGCGAACCCGGGGTGGTCGGTGCGCGGCAATCCACCGGCCTCGACCAAACTACTACCGCCCGTCGGAGATCCACTCGCCGGGTCGGCGGAACCACCCGCCGGGACGACGACGCCGGCCGGGAGCACCCGGAAGAAGACCCGCCGGCGGCGGACGAAGAGCGAGCCCATCAGGCCCGCGAGCAGCGTCGCGGCGCTCACCAGCAGCAGCGTCGAGCCCGGGTCGTACCGGACGGACAGCACGATGTACGGCTCCGTCCCCAGGAACTCCAGCTTGGTGCCGTCGTCCAGGGTCCAGGTCTCGCCGACCTTGAGCAGCTTGGTGCCGACCTCCTTGACCTTGCCGGTCCGCACCTGCCGCTGGTCCAACTCGTAGACCGACCCGGGGATGCCCGCGTCCAGGCCGAGGTTGCCCCGGTACGCGACGAGGTTGAGCAGCGGGTTGCGCTCGGTCGGGAACTCCGACCGGACGAACGGCCCCTGCTGCGGGGCGGTCGGCAGGTACAGCCCGGTGAAGGCCATCTGAAGGTCGGGGTCGCGCCGCCCGGTGGCCGGGTCGACGTTCGCGTCCGGGAAGGCGGCCACGCCCTCGCCGGTGATCCCGATGTCCCCGGTGGTGAGGAACGGCGTCGTGCTGGTCTGGCTGCGGCCGAACCGGTCGGTGTAGCGGATCACCGGGGCGTACCCGTGGCCGAGCAGGTAGACGTTGGCGCCGTCCACCCGCAGCGGAGAGTTCACCGAGAACTCGGCCGGGCGCGGCCCGCGGCCCTCCTCGTCGACGGTCACCTTGGCGTTGAAGAACTTCGGCTGGCCGTTGTCCTCGAGGAACTCCGCCTCGAAGTCGTCCAGCCGCAGGCAGAAACCGGGCAGGTCGGCGCTGTTCACCCGGGGGCCGAACTTCGTCTCGGCGTACTGCTGCTGGGTGTTGCAGAACGCGTTGTCCGCGCCGGCGACCAGCAGCCGGTTGCCGCTCCAGCCGTACCAGGAGCCGAGCGCGACGCCGATCAGCACCACCACCATCGAGGTGTGGAAGAGCAGGTTGCCGGTCTCCTTGAGGTAGCCCTTCTCAGCGGAGACCTCGTCGCCGCGGACCACCACCCGCCAGCGCCGCCGGCGCAGCACCTCGGCGATCGCCGCCGCGCCGCCGGCCGGCGCGGCCAGCACCGCGTGCTGCGGCAGCCGGTCCAGCCGCTTCGGCGCGACCGGCGGCTTCGCCCGCAGCGCCCGGGCGTGGTCGCGCAGCCGGGGCGTGATGCAGCCGATCAGCGAGGTGAACAGCAGCAGGTAGATCGCGGAGAACCAGACCGAGCCGAACGCCTCGAAGGCGCCGATCCGGTCCAGCACCGGCGCCAGGTCGGGGTGCGCGACGAAGTAGTCCCGGACATCCTCCGGGTTGACCCCGCGCTGGGGCAGCACCGAACCGGGGATGGCGGCGACGGCGAGCAGGAAGAGCAGCACCAGCGCGGTACGCATGCTGGTCAACTGCCGCCAGGAGTTGCGCAGCAGGGCCAGCACCGGGTTGGGCCGGCGACGGGGAGCCTCGGCCGGGGATGCCGGCCGATCGTCCACGACGGTCATCAGATGCTCACCTCGCCCACCCCGACGGTGGTCTGCAGCCAGATCACGAAGTTGGTCCACCCGCCGGTGACCAGCGCGAGGCCGATCAGGATCAGCAGGGCGCCGCCGATCCGGGTGACCCAACGGCTGTTGCGCCGGACGGCCCGGAACACTCCGAGCAGGCGCTGGAAGCCCAGCCCGAAGGCGACGAACGGTATCCCCAACCCGAGGCAGTACGCCACGGCGAGCACCACGGCCCGGTCGGTCTGCCCCTCGATCGCGGCCATGCCGAGCACCGCGCCCAGCGTCGGGCCGACGCAGGGCACCCAACTGAGCGCGAAGACCGCGCCGAGCACCGGCGCGCCGAGCAGCCCGGCGGCGGGCAGCCGGTGGATCCGGAACTCCCGTTGCATCCCCGGCACCAGCCCGAGGTAGCCCAGGCCGAGCAGCACCACCAGCGCGCCGATGACGATCTCCAGCGTCCGCTCGTGGTCGAAGAAGATCCGCCCGAACCCGGCGAAGAGGATAGCGGTGGCGGTGAAGACGACGGTGAAGCCGGCGACGAAGAGCAGCGTCCCGGCCAGCACCCGGCCCTTGACAGCGGTCCTGGCCAGCGGCCGGGCGGCGACGGCCAGCCCGCCGCCCGAGGTGTCCGGATCGCCTCCGGCGGCCGGGCCCGGCTTCGGGCGGCCCTCCAGGTCGGCCCCGGCCAGCCCGGTCACGTACGACAGGTAACCGGGCATCAGCGGGAGCACGCACGGGGAGAGGAAGCTGACCAGCCCGGCCAGCGCGGCCGCGCCGATGGCGAGCAGCAGCGGGCCGCTCTGCGCCAGTTCCCGGAACGTCTCGCCCATCAGCGTTGACCGGTCGGCGCCGGCGACTCGGCGGCGATCCGCTCGACGATGGGCTGCAGGCCCTCCTGCTTGACCGCCGCCCGGATCACCGCGGCGATCCGCCCCTCCCGGTCCAGCACCACGGTGGCCGGGATGGTGTTCGGCGGGATGTCCAGGGCGAGCGCGAGCCGGCTCGGCGGGTCGTACAGGCTCGGGTAGCTGACCCGGCCCTCCTCGAAGGCCTTCGCCTTGTCCCGCTGGTCCTGCACGTTGATGCCGAGGAAGGTCACCCCGGAGCCCTTGGTGGCCTGGTAGGTGGCCTCCAGGTCGTCCGCCTCGGCCCGGCAGGGCGCGCACCACGAACCCCAGAAGTTGACCACCACGACCTGGCCGCGGGCGGTGGCGACGTCGTAGCTGCCGCCGGTGAGCAGTTCACCGGCGAGCTTCGGGGCGGCGGACCGCTGGTCGGGCGCGCACTCGATGATGCCGTCCCGGTTGGCGCAGGCCTCCTCCCCACCCGCCGGCGAGCAGCCGGCCACCGCCACCGCGGTGACGGCGGCGAGCAGAGCGCCGGTCCACCTCCGGACGTTCATCAGGCCCCCTTGGCCGTCCGGGCGGTCGGCGACATCGCGATCAGGTGGGCGGCCGGCTCGGAGTAGCCGATGCCGACCACCTTGGCACCCTCGAAGTGGAACGAGGTGAGGCTGGCCAGCCCGCACTGCCGCTTGCGCGGGTCGTGCCAGAGCCGCTTGCGCTCGATGTGGCGGCGCAGCGTCCAGATCGGCAGCTGGTGCGAGACCAGCACCGCCTCGCGTCCCTCGGCGGCCACCCGGGCGGCGTGCAGGGCGGCGAACATCCGCTCGGCGATGGCCCGGTACGCCTCGCCCCAGGACGGGGTGACCGGGTCGCGCAGCACCCACCAGTTGCGCGGGTCGCGGAACGAGCCGTCACCCGGGGAGACCTTCTTGCCCTCGAACCAGTTGGCGCTCTCGATCAGCCGCTCGTCCACGCCGACCGGCAGCCCGAACTGCGCGGCGATCGGCTCGGCGGTCTGCTGGGCGCGCTCCAGCGGGCTCGCCACCACGTGCACGATCTCCCGGTCGGCCAGCCCCTGCGCCGCCGCCTTGGCCATCTGCACACCGAGTTCGGAGAGGCGGAACCCGGGCAGCCGGCCGTAGAGGATCTTGTCCGGGTTGTGCACCTCGCCGTGCCGCAGCACGTGGACCACCGTCGTACTCACCGCTACCCCCCGAGACCCGCCGACGCCGCCGCGGCGGCCGCACCCGGCAGCGCGGCGGCGATCTGTTCCAGCGCGGCGTCGTCCAGCGCCGCCGACACGAACCACGATTCGAACGCGCTCGGCGGCAGGTAGACCCCGGCCGCGAGCATCGCGTGGAAGAACGCCTTGAAGGCCGGCACCTGCTGGGTGCGGGCACTGTCGTAGTCGACCACGTCGGCGTCGGTGAAGAAGATCGAGAACATGCTGCCCGCGTACGACAGCCGGTGCGGCACCCCGGCGGCGGCCAGCGCGTCGGATGCCAGCTTGCCCACGACGGCGGCCGTGTCGTCGAGCTTGCGGTAGACCGCCTCGTCGGCCAGCCGCAGCGTGGCCAGGCCGGCGGCGCAGGCCAGCGGGTTACCGGAGAGCGTGCCGGCCTGGTAGACCGGGCCGGCCGGGGCGAGCCGGGCCATCACCTCCGCCCGGCCGCCGAACGCCGCGGCGGGCAGCCCACCCCCCATGACCTTGCCGTACGTCCACAGGTCGGCGTCGCTGGCGTCGAGGCCGTGCCAGCCGGAGCGGGAGACCCGGAACCCGGTCATCACCTCGTCGACGATGAGCAGCGCGCCGTGCGCGTGCGCGATCCGGGCCAGTTCCTGGTTGAAGCCGTCGCGCGGGGCGACCACGCCCATGTTGCCGGCGGCGGCCTCGGTGATGACCGCGGCGATGTGCTGGCCCTCGGCGGCGAACGTCTCCTCCACCGCCCGGACGTCGTTGTACGGCAGCACGATGGTCTCGCTCGCCGCCGCGCCGGTGACGCCGGGCGAGTCGGGCAGGCCGAGGGTGGCCACGCCGGAGCCGGCGGCGGCGAGCAGCGCGTCGACGTGCCCGTGGTAGCAGCCGGCGAACTTCACGATCTTGGAGCGGCCGGTGAAGCCGCGGGCCAGTCGGATCGCCGACATGGTCGCCTCGGTGCCGGAGTTGACCAGCCGGACCTGCTCGACCGGGGTGCGGTCGACGATCTCGGCGGCCAGCTCCACCTCGCCGGGCGTCGGGGTGCCGAAGCTGGTGCCCCGGGCCGCGGCGGCCTGCACGGCGGCGACCACCTCCGGGTGGGCGTGACCGAGGATCAGCGGCCCCCAGGAGCAGACCAGGTCGACGTAGCGCCGGTCGTCGGCGTCGTAGAGCCAGGGACCCTCCCCCCGGACCATGAAGCGCGGGGTGCCGCCGACGGCGCGGAACGCGCGCACCGGCGAGTTCACCCCGCCCGGCACGAGGGCGCGGGCGCGGTCGAACAGGGCCTCGGAGGCCGGCGCGTCGGCCGGGTAACGGCCGGATCCGGCGGGAAACATATCGGTCACGATGCGGCCATTGTGTCAGCGCCGGACGGCGAATCGGCAGGCACCCCGCGCGGGGGTTACCAGTCTCACCCGCTCGCGCTGCCGGCCGGCGGCCCGCCACGCGCCCGGCCGGCGATCGGGCGCCCGGATCGGGCCCGATCGGCTCGCCTCGACGGGCCGGGTGGTCGAGATCGCGATAGGCTGACCGGGTGGATCGTGCCGAACTGTCCATCACGGTACACCGGACGGGCGACGAAGCAGTGCTGCGCCTCGCCGGTGAGATCGACATGCTCACGGCCGCCCAGCTGTCGACAGTCGTCAATGAGGTGCTGACCGACCCGCCACCGCGCATCGTGCTCGACCTCGGCGGGGTCACCTTCTGCGACTCACAGGGCCTGGGCACTCTGGTGGTACTCAGCCGCAAGGCCAGTCACGCGCAGAGTCTGCTCGTCCTCACCCACGTGGGCGACTTCCTGCTCCGCGTCCTGGACATCACCGGCCTCCGCTCCGCCCTGATGATCCGCAACGACCAAACCACCGGCTGACCCCCTCCCACCCGCGCCCCCCGCTCGGGTGCCCGCGTGGGTGGGAGGGAGGCCGGGAGGTCAGGGGGTGTTGCCCCAGCGGGCTTGTTCGAGGATCTCCACGGCGCGGTGGTGGGCGTCGGGGTCGTCGGCGCGCAGCAGGGTGGTCGCCTCGTCCACGGCGTCGGTGAGCATCCGCCACTGCGCGTCCCGCTCGCGCACCAGGTCGGACTGGGCGGCCAACTGCCGGGTCTTGACCCACAGCTCCACGAAGACCGACACCTTGGCGCGCAGCACCCACGGGTCGAACGGCTTGGTGAGGTAGTCGACGGCGCCCACCGCGTACCCGCGCAGGGCCAGTTGGGCGTCCCGGTCGGCCGCGGTGAGGAAGATGATCGGCACATGCCGGGTACGCTCCCGGCGCTTGATGTGACTGGCCGTCTCGAAGCCGTCCATCTCCGGCATCTGGGCGTCCAGCAGGATCACCGCGAAGTCGTCCACCAGCAGCTGCTTCAGTGCCGCCTCGCCGCTCTCCACGGCGACCGACTGGACCGGCAGCCCCTGGAGGATCGCCTCCAGTGCCATCAGGTTCTCCCGCCGGTCATCGACCAGCAGCGCCTTCGCCATCTGGGTCACGAGCTCTCCTCGGTCCGGCCGCCGCTGATCCAGGACGCCATGAGCTCGATCAGCTCGTCCAGGTCGACGGGTTTGGTGATGTAGTCACTGCCGCCGGCCTCCAGGGCGGACTCCCGGTCCCCGGGCATCGCCTTCGCGGTCAGGAAGACGATCGGCAGGTCGGCGAAGCGGTGGTTACGCCGGATCTGCCGGGTCGTCTCGTAACCGTCCTGGTCCGGCATCATCGCGTCCATCAGGACGATGTCCACCTCCGGATGCTCGGCCAGCAGGCGAACGCCGTCCGCCCCGTTGTCCGAGTACAACACGGTCATGCCGTGCAGTTCCAACGCGCTGGTCAGCGCGAAGACGTTCCGGACGTCGTCGTCCACGATCAGCACGGTGGCCCCCTCGAGCCGCCGGGTGGTCGGGCCGGGCGTCGGCTCGGTCAGCTCCACCGGCGGCATGAGCAGCGAGGACGGCAGTCCCGCGCGGGACGGCGACGGTGGCAGCGGGGCCACCACCGCGTCCGGCGCCAGCACGTCCGGCACGAAGAGCGTGAACGTCGAGCCCTGCCCGGGCGCCGAGGTCACGCTGATCGCGCCGCCGAGCAGCCGGGCCAGGTCCCGGCTGATCGACAGCCCCAGCCCGGTGCCGCCGTAGCGGCGGCTGGTGGTGCCGTCGGCCTGCTGGAACGCCTCGAAGATCAGCGACAGCTTGTCGTCGGAGATGCCGATCCCGGTGTCGATCACCGTGAAGGCGATCACCTGCCGGGCGTTGACCAGGGCCGGCACGTCGAAGACCTCGTTCTCCGCGGCCGGCGCGATGCGCAGCGTCACCGCGCCGTTGTCGGTGAACTTGACCGCGTTGGAGAGCAGGTTGCGCAGGATCTGCTGCAGCCGCTGGGCGTCGGTGACCACCGAGGACGGCAGGTCCTTGCTGACCCGTACCTGGAAGTCCAGGCCCTTCTCCTCGGCCTGCGGGGCGAACGCCTGCTCGACGTACGCGCGGATCTCCTCGAACCGGACCTCGGTCGGCTCGACGTCCATCCGGCCCGCCTCGATCTTGGACAGGTCGAGGATGTCGTCGATCAGCGAGAGCAGGTCGGAGCCGGCGCTGTGGATGGTCCGGGCGAACTCGATCTGCTTCGGGGTGAGGTTCTGCTCCGAGTTCTCGGCCAGCAGCCGGGCCAGCAGCAGCAGCGAGTTGAGCGGCGTCCGCAGCTCGTGGCTCATGTTGGCCAGGAACTCCGACTTGTACGCCGACGCCCGGGTGAGCTGCTGCGCCTTCTCCTCCAGGCCCAACCGGGCCAGCTCGATCTCCCGGTTCTTGGTCTCGATGTTGCCCTTCTGCTCGGAGAGCAGGGTGGCCTTCTCCTCCAGTTCGGCGTTGGTGCGCTGCAGCTCCGCCGACTGCTCCTGCAGTTCCAGCGCCAGCCGCTGGGACTGGGCCAGCAGCTCCTCGGTGCGCCGGTTCGCCTGGATGGTGTTCACCGCGATGCCGATGGTGAGCACCAGCCGCTCCAGGAACGACAGGTGCAGCTCGGAGAAGGGGGTCACGCTGGCGAACTCGATCACGCCGAGCAGTTCGCCCTCGAAGAGCACCGGCAGCACGACCAGGTCGGCCGGCGGCGTGTCGGCCAGCCCGGAGCGCAGGGTGAGCCGCCCGTCCGGCGAGCCCCCGACCCGGATGGTCCGGCGGGAGAGCGCGGTCTGGCCGACCAGCCCCTCGCCCGGCCCGAAGGTCACGTCGTGCCCGCGCGCCACGTAGCCGTACGAGGCGGTCAGCCGCAGCCGCATCACGCCCTCGGAGGTGTCCGCCAGGAAGAACGCACCCAGTTGCGCGTCGACCAGCGGGGTCACCTCCATCATGATCATGCGGCAGACCTCGCCGAGGTCGCGCTGGCCCTGGAGCAGGCCGCCGATCCGGGCCAGGTTCGAGTCGAGCCAGCCCTGCTCGGCGTTCTTCTTGGTCGTCTCCCGGAGGGTGACGATCATCTGGTTGATGTTGTCCTTCAGCTCGGCGACCTCGCCCTGCGCCTTGACCGCGATCCGCTGGGTCAGGTCGCCCCGGGTCACCGAGGTGGAGACCTGGGCGATCGCGCGCAGCTGGGTGGTGAGCGTCGAGGCGAGCTGGTTGACGTTCTCGGTGAGGTCCCGCCAGGTGCCGGAGACCCCCTTCACCTGCGCCTGACCGCCGAGCTTGCCCTCGCTGCCCACCTCACGGGCCACCCGGGTCACCTCGTCGGCGAACGACGAGAGCTGGTCGACCATCGTGTTGACGGTGTTCTTCAGCTCCAGGATCTCGCCCTGCGCGTCCACGGTGATCTTCTGGGACAGGTCGCCCTTGGCCACCGCGGTGGTCACCGAGGCGATGTTGCGCACCTGGCTGGTCAGGTTCGACGCCATCGAGTTCACGTTGTCGGTGAGATCCCGCCAGGTGCCGGAAACCCCCTTCACCTGCGCCTGACCGCCGAGCTTGCCCTCGGTGCCCACCTCACGGGCCACCCGGGTCACCTCGTCGGCGAACGACGACAACTGGTCCACCATCGTGTTGACCGTCGACTTCAGCTCCAGGATCTCGCCCTGCGCGTCGACCGTGATCTTCTGCGACAGGTCACCCTTGGCCACCGCGGTGGAGACCTGGGCGATGTTGCGCACCTGGGCGGTCAGGTTCGACGCCATCGAGTTCACGTTGTCGGTCAGGTCGCGCCAGGTGCCGGCGACCCCGCGTACCTGGGCCTGGCCGCCCAGCTTGCCCTCGGTGCCCACCTCACGGGCCACCCGGGTCACCTCGTCGGCGAACGACGACAGCTGGTCCACCATCGTGTTGACCGTCGACTTCAGCTCCAGGATCTCGCCCCGGGCGTCCACGGTGATCTTCTGGGACAGGTCGCCCTTGGCCACCGCCGTGGTCACCGAGGCGATGTTGCGCACCTGGCTGGTCAGGTTCGACGCCATCGAGTTCACGTTGTCGGTCAGGTCCCGCCACGTACCGCTGACGCCCTTGACCTGGGCCTGACCACCCAGCTTGCCCTCGGTGCCCACCTCACGGGCCACCCGGGTCACCTCGTCGGCGAACGACGACAACTGGTCCACCATCGTGTTGACGGTGTTCTTCAGCTCCAGGATCTCGCCCTGCGCGTCGACCGTGATCTTCTGCGACAGGTCACCCTTGGCCACCGCGGTGGAGACCTGGGAGATGTTGCGCACCTGGCTGGTCAGGTTGCCGGCGAGCTGGTTGACGTTCTCGGTGAGGTCGCGCCAGGTGCCGGAGACCCCGCGCACCTGGGCCTGGCCGCCCAGCTTGCCCTCGGTGCCCACCTCACGGGCCACCCGGGTCACCTCGTCGGCGAACGACGAGAGCTGGTCCACCATCGTGTTCATGGTGTCCTTGAGCTCCAGGATCTCGCCCTGGGCGGCCACGGTGATCTTCTGTGACAGGTCGCCCCGGGCCACCGCGGTGGAGACCTGGGCGATGTTGCGCACCTGGCTGGTCAGGTTCGACGCCATCGAGTTGACGCTGTCGGTGAGGTCCTTCCAGGTGCCGGCGACGTTCGGCACGTCCGCCTGGCCGCCCAGCTTGCCCTCGGTGCCCACCTCCCGGGCCACCCGGGTCACCTGCTCGGCGAAGAGCCGCAGGGTGTCGGTGAGGTAGTTCATCGTGTCGGCCAGCTCGGCCACCTCGCCGCGCGCCCCGACGGTGATCTTCTGCGACAGGTCGCCCTTGGCCACCGCCGTCGCCACCTGGGAGATCGACCGCACCTGGCCGGTGAGGTTCGACGCCATGGTGTTCACCGAGTCGGTGAGGTCCTTCCAGGTGCCGGCGACGCCGCGGACGTCGGCCTGGCCGCCCAGCTTGCCCTCGGTGCCCACCTCCCGGGCCACCCGGGTCACCTCGTCGGCGAACGAGGAGAGCTGGTCGACCATCGTGTTCACGGTGCGCCCGATGCGCAGGTACTCACCGCGCAGCGGCCGGCCGTCGATCTCCAGCGCCATGTGCTGGGAGAGATCGCCGTCGGCGACCGCCACGATCACCCGGGCGATCTCGGTGGTCGGCCGGCCCAGGTCGTCGATCAGCGAGTTGATCGCCCGCTGCCCCTCCGCCCACGAGCCGTCCAGCCCCTCGTCATCGAGGCGTTCGGTGAGCCGGCCGTCCCGGCCGACGATCCGGCTGATCCGGCGCAGGTCCAGGTACTGCCGCTCCTGGAGGGAGACCACCTCGTTGAAGGCGTCCGCCACCTCGCCGGCCCGGCCCGCCCGCCTGGGCAGCCGGACCTTCAGGTCACCGCGGCGCACCCGCCGCAGCGCCTCGGTCAGCTCGACGAGGACCGCCTCGTGGTCGGGCGCGGTCTGGTCCGCGGCTACCGACTGTTTCGCCGTGGTCATCATTCCTCGCTCACGTCGGGGGCCACCGGTGCGTGCCGGCACGTTGGCATCCCATCATTGTGCCTGCGAGCTCGGCCAGCGCCACGTCGCGCGGCCGCGCGGCACGCGCGGACCGGAACCGGGCGGCGGGGGATCGGCTTGGCAC
>NZ_QGSW01000300.1:0-23644 GCF_003176715.1 Micromonospora sp. S4605 | reverse complement strand
CTGGTAGACCTTCGCCGTGCCGGCGCGGGCTGCCAGGTCCGCCTCGCCGGCTGCGACCCGGCTGGCTCCGGGTACGGCCGCGCTGGCCCGGGCCGGGGCACCGGCACGCTGGCCCGGCACGGCGGACGCGGCCGGGGTGACCGACGCGGTGGCCCGGTAGGTGCCGGCGGCCCCCACGCCGCCGGCCGGTGCGCCGCCCTCCGGCGGTGCCACGGCACCCGCGACGCTCACTCGCGCGCTCGCCCGCGCGGCCCCCGGCTCGGCGTCAGCGGCGGTGGCCGGCGCATCCTCCTCAGCGGTCGGCTCGACGTCCTCGGCGCTGGTCGGTTCGGCCCGGTCGGCCGCGGCCGGCTCGGCGTCTGCGGCGCCGGCGGGGCCGGCCTGGTCAGTGGTGGCCGGAGCGCGGTCGTCGGCGGTCTGCTCGGCGCTGGCCGAATGCTCGTCGGCCTCACGCTGGGCGGGTATCCCGCCGTCGACGGTGGCCGGATCGGGCTCGGCGGCCCGGGCGGCGGCGGACTCGTCGGTGGCGGGCGGCTCGGCCGGCTTCCGCGCCGTCGCCTCGGCCCGGTCGGCCGGGGCCGGGGCGTCGTCGACCGGCTCCGCCGGAACCTGTTGATCGGCCATGTGCCCGCCCTCCGCGCCACGCTCTCGCCCGGATCCGCGGCGAGGGGTCCGGGCGTGCCTGAGTGTCACCGTGCCACATTCCGCCCCGACCGCACAGCCGGAGTCCGTACCGCGCCGGTACGCGCCCGCCTCGCTTGCCGGCTCGGCGGCGGAGCGCTGGCTCAGTTACCCGCGCTCGGGCTCGCCGAACCGCTCGTCGTGCTGCCGCTGGGTTCCGCCTCGCGGCTGGATTCCGCGTCGCCGCTGGGTTCCGCGTCGCCGCTGGCCGGAGCCGACGTGGTCGTGCCGTCGGCGGGGGTGGACTCCGTCGGCGAGCCGGTGGCGCTCGGCGAGGTGCTGGTGGTGGGCGTCGGCGACGGGCTGGCCGGCGTCGGCCGCGGCGGAAGGGTCGGCTCGCTGGTCTTCGGGGGCTTCGACTCGGTCGGCGTCGGCGTCGGGGTGGCCGGCTTGCTCGGGGTCGGGCTGGGGGAGGTGGTCGGCGCGGGCACCGCACCGATCACCCGGGTGGCCGCGTACAGGCGGGACCAGCGGACCGTGGAGATCTTGACGACGTCGCCGGTGGTCGGGGCGTGCACCATCTTGCCGCCGCCGATGTACATGCCCACGTGGTGGATGCTCGTCCAGCTGCTGCCCGAGGCGAAGAAGAGCAGGTCGCCGGGGAGCAGCGCGGTACGGGCCACGGTGCGGGAGCGGGTCGCGTAGTACTGGTCGCGGGAGACCCGGGGCAGGGCCTTGTAGCCCGCCGAGCGGTACGCGGCCCACATCAGCCCGGAGCAGTCGAACCGGTCCGGCCCCTCGGCCGCCCAGAGGTAGGGGTCGCCGAGCTGCGCCTTGGCGTACGCCACCGCGGCCAGCGCCATCGGGTGCGCGGCCAGCCCGTTGACCGTCTCGTTGGCGAGGTAGCCCGCGCCGAGCCGCTGCTCGGCCGCTTCCTGCTGCCGCTCCAGCTGGATCAGCTGCGCGGCGTTGTCCTTGCGCAGCTTGAGCAGCTTGGCCTCTTCGGCACGGAGGGACCGCTCGGTCGTGGTGAACTCCTGCTGGGCGCCGCGGGCCCGGGAGTCGGCCGCCAGCCAGGCCTGGTAGGCAACCTGCTCGCCGTTGCGCGCCCGGGACAGCTCGCCGGCCGCGGCGGTGGTGCCGCCCTCGGTCTTCTCCCCCCGGGTGATCCGGGAGAGCCGGTTCAGGTCGTGCAGATCGCCGGCGAACCCGCCGGGCGGCAGGGCCGCGGCGGCCTTGAACGCGTCGGCCGCGGCGGCGTCCG
The DNA here is from genome assembly GCF_003176715.1 of Micromonospora sp. S4605. Taxonomy (NCBI): domain Bacteria; kingdom Bacillati; phylum Actinomycetota; class Actinomycetes; order Micromonosporales; family Micromonosporaceae; genus Micromonospora; species Micromonospora sp. S4605. Next base: position 21,759 of record NZ_QGSW01000300.1, on the reverse strand, counting down.
CGCCCTGCTGGGCCCGGGCGAGCGCGTCCCGGGCGAGGTCGAGATCCCGCTTGGCCGTGGCCAGCTGGGTGTCCGCCTCGGTGCGCTTCTGCCGCAGCAGCAGCAACTGGTCACCGAGCTGGCCGATCCGCACCTCGGCGGCGTAGATCTGGCTGGCCAGCGGACCGTTGCCCAGGTTGGACACCGGCGCGCCGGGGGTGCCGGGCAGGCCGGGAACGGGCGCGCCGCCGGGCAGCCGCAGCGCCCCGGTGTACGTCGGGCGGGCGCCGCTGTCCGGGACGGTGGTGGGCAGCCCGGGCTCCGCGTACGACGGGCTGGCCAGGACCGCGGCGGCGACGGCGCCGAGCAGGGCGGACCAGAGCGCCGGCCGGAGCACCGGTGAGACCACCGGGCGTCGCCGTCGTCCGTGTCGCCGCCCGCGCCCGCTGTCGACCATTCCGCTCCCCGTCCGGTACCGTCCCCGCGCCCGGTGGAGCGCGGCCGTGCGGACGCTACCAGTGTGTGTCCGCGTCCCAATCTGTCTTACCGCACGGAGACAGCGATGTCGATGCGTCGTCAGGTAACGGCCGGCTGAGAGTTCGGTGAGCGGGGGCACCCGGCGCCGACCGTGCCGACGGCGGTCGCCGCGGGCGACGTAGGCTCGGTCCCGGACCGCAGGTGGAAGGGGACGTGGCTGTCGATGGACGCCGGACTCAAGCGTGAGCTCGAAGCGAAGGTGTACGCCGGGGAGCGGCTGACCCGGGAGGACGGCATCGCCCTCTACGACAGCGACGACCTGACCTGGCTGGGGCGGCTGGCGCACCACCGGCGTACCGAGCTGAACGGCGACCGGGTGATGTTCAACGTCAACCGGCACCTGAACCTGACCAACGTCTGCTCCGCCTCCTGCGCGTACTGCTCGTTCCAGCGCAAGCCGGGCGAGAAGGACGCGTACACGATGCGCATCGACGAGGCGGTCCGCAAGGCCAAGGAGATGGAGGACGAGCAGCTCACCGAGCTGCACATCGTCAACGGCCTGCACCCGACGCTGCCCTGGCGCTACTACCCCAAGGTGCTGCGCGAGCTGAAGGCGGCGCTGCCGAACGTCAAGCTGAAGGCGTTCACCGCGACCGAGGTGCAGTGGTTCGAGAAGATCAGCGGCCTGAGCGCCGACGAGATCCTCGACGAGCTGATGGACGCCGGCCTGGAGTCGCTGACCGGCGGCGGCGCGGAGATCTTCGACTGGGAGGTCCGGCAGCACATCGTCGACCACGCCTGCCACTGGGAGGACTGGTCGCGGATCCACCGGCTGGCCCACTCGAAGGGCATGAAGACCCCGTCGACCATGCTCTACGGGCACATCGAGGAGCCCCGGCACCGGGTCGACCACGTGCTGCGGCTGCGGGAGCTCCAGGACGAGACCGGCGGATTCGTGGTCTTCATCCCGCTGCGCTACCAGCACGACTTCGTCGACTCGGCGGACGGCAAGATCCGCAACCGGATCCAGGACCGGACCACGATGGCCTCGCCGGCGGAGTCGCTGAAGACCTTCGCGGTCTCCCGGCTGCTGTTCGACAACGTCCCGCACGTGAAGTGCTTCTGGGTGATGCACGGGCTGTCGGTCGCCCAGCTCTCGCTCAACTTCGGCGCTGACGACCTGGACGGCTCGGTGGTGGAATACAAGATCACCCACGACGCCGACGCCTACGGCACCCCGAACACCATGCACCGGGACGACCTGCTGCACCTGATCTGGGATGCCGGTTTCCGGCCGGTGGAGCGGAACACCCGCTACGAGGTGGTCCGCGAGTACGACGCGGCGCCGTCGCTGGCGCAGCGGCGCGCCGAGCCGCAGCGGGTCTGGGCTTGAGCGACTGTCGGGGTGTCCCGACAGCCGCTGAGCCGGCACGTACCCTCGTAGGACCATGACCGAGCAGCAGAGCGGCTTCCCCCGGCGTGACGCCGAGGGCCGCATCCGTACCCTGGGCGACCTGCTCGGGGTGGCCCTGGCCGGCCTGGTCGTCGGCGTGCTGGCGCTGGTGCTCTTCGACTGGGCGTTCGCGCTGGTGGGCAGCGGCGACTTCGGCCGCGCCAACGGCTGGCTGGCGGTGATCCTGCCGGCCTGGCTGTTCTGGGACGATTTCCGGGCCTGGCAGTTCGGCGCGGCCCGGGTGGTGGCGGCGCTGCTGGCCGCCGCGGTCGGGGTGGTCGCCGGGCTGGTGGTGGCCGGCCTGGTCGCCGGCCTGCCCCCGCTGGCGTCCGGCGCACTGGCCGCGACGGCGTTCACGCTCTGCTACGCGGTGGTGTGGTTCCCGGGCGTGCGCTGGCTGGCCCGCCGGACGGGCTGAGGTTCCGCCGGTGCTCCCGGCGGGCGGAGAAGGAGTGGAAAGAGTGAGCGCGAGGAGTGCGCGGGCCCGGCGGTCGCGAATCGAGGTTCTGCCGTGAGCGCGGCGGTCAAGTACACGCTGGGCCGGATCGGCCTGTTCGTGCTCGTGCTGGCGGCGCTCTGGCCGGTCGACATGAACGTCTTCCTGAAGCTGATGCTGGCGCTCGCCTTCTCCGCCGCGGCCTCCTTCTTCCTGCTGCGCGGCTGGCGTGACGAGATGGCCGAGGAGATGGCCACCGCCGCCGAGCGCCGCCGCGCCGAGAAGGAGCGCCTCCGCGCCGCCCTGGCCGGCGAGGATCAGCCGGACGACTCCGCCGACCGCCCCGACTCCAAGTGATCAGGGGGTTCGCGTCGTCCGGACGGGCCGGGACGACGCGAACCCCCTGATCGACGGGCGGAACCCACCGGGATCGGGTCAGGTCACCAGTTGGTGGAGCCGGGGACCGTGGGCCAGGGAAGCCGTTCCGGCTTGATCAGGTAGACCACGCCGCCGGAGCCGCCGGACACCCCGCCGCTGGCGTTGATCCGCTTGGTCCGCAGCCAGATATGCTCGAACTGCTTGCGGGAGTACACGTTGCGGACCACGTCGTTGCTGGACGACGCGGGGTCGTTGACGATCACGTCGCCGTCGGCGGTGAAGCCGACCACCACGAAGAGGTGCCCCGAGGTGCCGTAGTTCGCCCCGTCCAGCTCGCTGGCGAGGAAGGACTGGCTGGTCACCACCGGGATACCGGCGGCGATGAAGCGCTCCAGCTCGTCCAGCGAGTGCAGCCGGGTGACCCGCCCCTCCATGCCGGGGTAGCTGGCCGCGTACGCCGTGTTGAACGGCCAGTTGCCGGCGCCGTCGTAGGCGTAGTCGTAGACCATCCGGGCGGCGTGGTTGACGGTCGGGTCCGGGTAGGTCGGGTCGACCCAGGCGGTGTCCTCCTCGGATGCCTTCCGGCCCCAGTACTCGATCACCATGGTGGTGGAGGTGGGGGAGCACCAGGCCTGGCCGCCGCCGTCGTACTCGGGGTAGTGGCCGGAGTGGACGTTCTGCGAGTAGCGCGGCACCGGCAGCTCGATGCCCCAGGCGATCCCGCCGGCGCTCGGGGTGACGGTGAACCGGTCCGGCACGGTGGAGCTCATCGCGCCCAGCGTGCGGACCTTCGGCGCGGCCTGCTGGCCGGGCGCCCGGTAGAGGGTGACCCGCAGCTGGTACGCCCGCAGCAGCACCCCGGCCTCGGCGTCGTCGATGCTGAAGGTGTCGGTCCAGATGGTCGACCAGGGGTCGCCCTGCCGGTTCACGGTGGTCCGCTTGATGTCGGCGTCGCCCTCGGCCCACCGGCCCATCACGTACCACGGGGTCTGGCCGCTGGTGTTGTACGTGCCCTGCAGCTCGACCTGGATCCAGGTGCCGGCCGGGGTGTCCGCGTTCCACGAGGCGATCAGCTCGGTGGCGTCGAACCCGACCTGGGTCAGCGGGGAGGTCCAGGTGGCGTACTCCCAGCTCCGGGTGGTGCCGGTGTGCGGGTCGGTGTAGTCGGTGGTGCCGGCCGGCCGGGCCAGGGTGAGGCCCGGGTGCGCGCCGGGCACGGCCCGGGTGCCGGCGTGGGTGCCCCGACGCCAGTCGGGATACCGCGACCACTCGTGGAAGGTGATCTGCTCGTCGTGCACCACCGGCCGGGCGGCCGGGGCCGCGACCGGCGCGGCGCCGACGGGTGCCGTCGTGCCGAGGAGGGCGAGCGCGGTGACCCCGGCGAGGGTGGCCGCGCGTAGACGTCTTCTGGGCATCGCTACTCCACAGGGAAGGAGGTGGGGCATCGTTGCCGGTCAGTGTCCCGCCTGCAAGGAAGTTTCGCTATAGGTCGAGAGATGGAAAATCCTTGCCAGTGTGAGGATCCGGTTGGCATGGACCAAACAGCGATGAATATTGATATGACCATGTGACTGGTGGTGGAGTGTCCCCCACCGAGCGGGATCTCCCGCCCTCCGAGGAGGTTGTCCATGGCCTTCCGCACCACAACCCCGCGCCGCCGGCTGGCGCTCGCCGTCGCCGTCGGGTTCGGACTGCTCACCGTCGCCGCCGCACCGGCCTCCGCACGGCCGGACCCGGGCCGCGACGCCGGATCGGCCGCCACGTCCTACCGGGTGCTCGGCCCGCGTACCGTGGCGGACCGCACAGCGGTCGCCGGCACCGGCGCCGCCATCGACTACGTCGAGCACGGCGTGCTCAACGTCTCGGCCACCCCGGCCGAGGCGGCCGCCATCACCCGGCTCGGCTTCCGGCTGGAGGCGGTCCCGGCTCCGTCGGCCGACGGCCACAGCCACGGCGAGGGGGACGTCGGCACGGCGGCCTTCCCGCCGGCCGACTCGAACTACCACGACTACGCCGAGCTGACCGCGGTGGTGAACCAGGTGGTCGCTGACCACCCGGCGATCGCCCGGAAGATCAGCATCGGCAGTTCGTACGAGGGCCGGGACCTGATGGCGGTGAAGATCTCCGACAACGTCGGCACCGACGAGAGCGAGCCGGAGATCCTGTTCAACGCGCAGCAGCACGCCCGCGAGCACCTCACCGTGGAAATGGCGATCTACCTGCTCAACCTCTTCACCGACAGCTACGGCTCGGACTCCCGGGTGACCGGCATCGTCAACAGCCGGGAGATCTGGATCGTGCCGACGGTGAACCCGGACGGCAGCGAGTACGACATCGCCACCGGCTCCTACCGGTCCTGGCGGAAGAACCGGCAGCCGAACAGCGGCTCGTCCTACGTGGGCACCGACCTGAACCGCAACTGGTCCTACCAGTGGGGCTGCTGCGGCGGGTCGTCCGGCTCGACCTCGTCGGAGACCTACCGCGGCCCGTCGGCGTTCTCCGCCCCGGAGACCCGGGCGCTGCGCGACTTCGTCAACAGCCGGGTGGTCGGCGGCGTGCAGCAGATCAAGGCCAACATCGACTTCCACACCTACTCCCAGCTGGTGCTCTGGCCGTTCGGCTACACGTACAGCAACACCACCACCGGGATGACTGCCGACCAGTACAACACCTTCGCCACGCTGGGCCAGCAGATGGCGAACACCAACGGCTACACCCCGCAGCAGTCCAGCGACCTCTACATCACCGACGGTGACAGCATCGACTGGATGTGGGGCACCCACGGCATCTGGGCGTACACCTTCGAGATGTACCCGGGCTCGGCGTCCGGGGGCGGCTTCTACCCGCCGGACGAGGTGATCCCGACCCAGACCTCGCGCAACCGGGAGGCGGTGCTGCTGCTCAGCGAGTACGCGGACTGCCCGTACCGGGTGATCGGCAAGCAGGCGCAGTACTGCGGCGGTGGCGGCGGCACCACTGTCTGGTCGGACACCTTCGAGACCGCGACCGGGTGGACCATCAACCCGAACGGCACGGACACCGCGACCACCGGTGCCTGGGAGCGGGGCGCCGCCCAGGCGACCACCTCCAGCGGCGCCAAGCAGCTCACCCCGTACGCCGGCAGCAACGACCTGGTCACCGGCCGGCTGGCCGGCACCGGAGCGGGTGACTACGACATCGACGGCGGCGTGACCAGCGCCCGGTCGCCGGCGGTGACCCTGCCGTCCACCGGCACGCTGACCCTCTCGCTCGCCTGGTACCTGGCGCACGGGTCGAACGCCTCGTCGGCCGACTACCTGCGGATCAGCGTGGTGCACAACGGTGGCACCACTGCCCTGTTCACCCAGTCCGGGGCGGCCACCAACCGCAACGGCTCCTGGGCGGTGGCGAACCTGAACCTCACCCCGTACGCCGGGCAGTCGGTGCGGATCCTGGTCGAGGCGGCGGACGCCTCCGGCGCGAGCCTGGTCGAGGCGGCTGTGGACAACGTCACCATCACCAACTCCTGACCGGTGGGGCCCCGTTCCGCCCCCGACGGGGCCCCACCCACCAGCCCGATCCAGGACATATCGCCGCCGGACGGCCGCCGGTGACCCGACGCAGCGCGGGTCGACGGCCGCCCGGCGGCGATCGTCCGTAGGGGCACGTCGGGGCGGTGCGCTACCGTCTTACCGACCATCCCGCAGCGAAGCCGGTGTGAAACCGGCGCTGTCCCGCAACTGTGATGCCCCCGCGCGGCGTCACCGGCCCCGGCCGGTGCCCGACGCGCGGTGGACGAGCCAGGTCGCCTGCGGGTGGTCGCGATCCGCGCTCTCGAGGAAGGGCGCCTCGCGGACGGGCGCACGGGGTCCCTGTCGGCGAAGCACCACGCTCCTCGACCGACAGGAGGACAGATGTCCAGACGTATCCCCCGGCTGTTCGCCGCGACCCTCGCGGTCGCCGCGCTCGCCCTCGGCGCCTGCGCCGAGAAGACCTCCGACACCCCCGCCGCCGGCGGCAGCAGCGGCGCCGCAGCCGCCGCCTTCCCGGTCACGGTCGGCGACCTCACCCTGGAGAAGCGGCCCGAGAAGATCGTGTCGCTCTCCGCCTCGGCCACCGAGATGCTCTTCGCGATCGGCGCCGGCCCGCAGGTCACCGCCGTCGACGACAACTCGAACTACCCGCCGGACGCGCCGAAGACGGACCTGTCCGGCTTCTCGCCGAACGCCGAGGCGATCGCCGGCCGGAGCCCCGACCTGGTGGTGCTCTCCGACGACCGCAACAAGATCGTCGAGCAGCTCGGCACGCTGAAGATCCCGGTGTACATCACCCCGGCGGCGACCACGCTGGACGACTCGTACCGGCAGCTCACCGAGCTGGGCGCGCTCACCGGCCACCCGGCCGAGGCGGCCGACGTCACCAAGCGGATGAAGGACGACATCGCCAAGCTGGTCGCCGGCCTGCCGCAGCGCACCGAGAAGCTGACCTACTACCACGAACTCGGTCCGGAGCTGTACACCGCGACCAGCAAGACCTTCATCGGTTCGCTCTACGCGATGGCCGGCCTGGAGAACATCGCCGACCCGGCGGACGCGGACGGCAAGAACGGCGGCTACCCGCAGCTGTCCCAGGAGGTGATCGTCAAGGCGGACCCGGACTTCGTCTTCCTCGCCGACACCAAGTGCTGCCAGCAGAGCGCCGAGACGGTCAAGGCCCGCGCCGGCTGGGCCGGGATCACCGCTGTCAAGAACAACCAGGTCGTCGGGCTGGACGACGACATCGCCTCGCGCTGGGGCCCGCGGGTGGTGGACCTGCTCCGGGCCATCATCGACGCGGTCGCCAAGGCACCGGCGTGACCTGCCGATGACCAGGTCCGCCGTGATGGCGCCGGCCAGCCGGCGGGCCGGGACGCCCCGCGCGTCCCGGCCCGCCGGGCTGCGCCCGCGCTGGCTCGTCGCCGGCCTGGTCGCGGTGCTGGTCGCCCTGGTCGCGGGGGTGTCGCTCGGCCCGGTCAGCCTGCCGCCGGGCAGCGTCGCGGCCGAGCTGCTCAACCTCGTTCCCGGGGTACGCATCGACAGCGGGCTGACCGAGCGGGAGATCGCCATCGTCACCGAGCTGCGGCTGCCCCGGGTGGTGCTCGGCCTGCTGGTCGGCGGGCTGCTCGCCCTGGCCGGCGCCGCCTACCAGGGGGTCTTCCGCAACCCGCTGGCCGACCCGTACCTGCTCGGGGTGGCGGCCGGGGCCGGCCTGGCGGTCACCGCCGCGATCACCCTCGGGGTGGGCGCGGGCGGCGCGCTGACCGGGCTGCCCGCGACCATCCCGCTCGCCGCGTTCGTCGGCTCGATCGGCGCGGTCGCGATGACCTACCTGCTCGGTGCCGCCGGCGGCCGCGGGCGTTCGCCGGCCACCCTGATCCTGGCCGGGGTGGCGGTCTCCGCGTTCCTCTCCGCCGGGCAGACGTACCTGCTGCAACGCAACTCCGACAGCATCCAGCAGGTCTACTCCTGGCTGCTCGGCCGGCTGGCCACCGCCGGCTGGCACGACGTCCGGCTGGTGCTGCCGTACTTCCTGCTCACCGCCGTGGTGGTGTTGCTGCACCGGCGCGAGCTCGACGTGCTCTCCGTCGGCGACGACGAGGCGACCAGCCTGGGCCTGCACCCGCAGCGCTCCCGCTACCTGCTGATCGCCGCCGCCTCGCTGGGCACCGCTGCGGCGGTCTCCGCCTCCGGTCTGATCGGCTTCGTCGGGATCATCGTGCCGCACACCGTACGGCTGCTCGCCGGGTCGAGCTACCGGGTGATCCTGCCGCTCTCGCTGCTCTTCGGCGGCGCCTTCCTGGCGCTGACCGACGTGGTGGCCCGCACCGCGGCGGCCCCCGCCGAGGTACCGATCGGGGTGGTCACCGCGCTGCTCGGCGGCCCGTTCTTCGTGCTGGTGCTGCGCACCACCCGGCGGGTGATCGGATGAGCGCGCCCGCTGTCGAGGTGCGCGACCTGCGCGTCCGGTTGGACGGCGCGCCGATCCTGGCCGGCGTCGACCTGACCGTCGCCGCCGGCGAGTGGGTCACCGTGATCGGCCCGAACGGCGCCGGGAAGTCCACCCTGCTGCGCGCCGTCGGCGGCCTGCTGCCCGCGCCGGGCGCCATCTCCCTCTTCGGTACGCCGAGCGAGTCGCTGCGCCGCCGGGAGCGGGCCCGGGTGGTGGCCACCGTGGCCCAGTCCCCGGTCGTGCCGCCCGGCATGGCGGTGCTGGACTACGTGCTGCTCGGCCGCACCCCCTACATCCCGCCGTTGGGCCGGGAGTCCGCCGCCGACCTGGCCGCCGCGTACGACGTGCTGGACCGGCTGGATCTCGCCGGCTTCCACGACCGGGAGCTGGCCACCCTCTCCGGCGGTGAGCGGCAGCGGGTCTTCCTGGCCCGGGCGCTGGCCCAGGGCGCCACCCTGCTGCTGCTCGACGAGCCGACCAGCGCGCTGGACATCGGCCACCAGCAGGAGGTGCTGGAGCTGGTCGACCAGTTGCGCCGGGCGCACGGCCTGACCGTGCTGGCCACCATGCACGACCTCTCCGTGGCCGGCGAGTACGCCGACCGGCTGGTGCTGCTCGCCGACGGCCGGGTGGTGGCCAGCGGCGCGCCCCGCGAGGTGCTCACCGAGCGGCTGCTCGCCGAGCACTACCGGGCGAGCGTGCGGGTGGTGGACGGCGAGCACGGGCCGCTGGTGGTGCCGGTGCGGCCGGAGCCGCGGACGGTCAGGGCGGAGTAGTCCCGAGGATCGAGAAGAACGCCCCCTGCGGGTCGGTGAGCACGGCGAACCGGCCGCGCGGCAGGTCGGTCGGCTGGACGGCGAGCGCCCCGCCCAGCCGCAGCGCCTCGGCGGCGACGGTGTCGGCGTCGGTGACCGCGAAGTAGACCATCCAGTGCGACGGGAGACCGCCCCAGTCCTGGCCGATCATCGGCATCATCCCGGCGACCGGGCTGCCGTCCAGCTGCCAGGTGGTGTAAGTGGTCTCGCCCATCGGCTGATCGTCCGCCGTCCAGCCGAACACCGCCCGGTAGAACTCCTTCGCCCGGTCCCACTCCCGCGTGGTCAGCTCGGCCCAGGTCAGCGAGCCGGGTACGTCGAACACGTCGGCCCCCGGCAGGCCGAGCGACTGCCACACCCCGAACGACGCTCCGGCCGGGTCGGCGCAGAGCGCCGTCCGCCGGGAGCCGGTGACGTCGGACGGCCCGGCCAGGACCCGACCACCGGCGGCGGTCACCCGCTGGGCGACTCCGTCGACGTCGTCGGTCGCCAGGTACGGCGTCCAGGCGGGCGGCCGTTGCGGTCCCGCCCCCAGCCCGGCGCCGGCCACGGGTCTGCCCTGCTGGTGGAAGACGAGGTGACCGTCGGCGGGGGGCTGCGGGTCCGCCCCGGCGACGGCCCAGCCGAACAGCGGCGCGTAGAAGCGCGCCGCGCCGGCGAGGTCGGTGGTGACCAGGTCGACCCAGGCGGGTGCCCCCGGTGGGATGTCCGTCATGGCTTCGGCTCGGCTTCCTCTGCTCGTGGGCGACTCTGGTGCTCGTGGGCGACTCTGGTGCTCGTGGGTGGCGCTGGGCGGGGGCGCTGGGCGGCGGGGTGGCTAGCGCTTCGGCCGTCAGCCGGGGCCGGCCGGGGCGATGACGTTGAAGAGCGCACCCTGCGGGTCGCGGAGGGCGGCGTACCGGCCGGCCGGAATGTCCTGGGGTGGGACCAGGATGGTGCCGCCCAGCTCGGCGGCGCGGGCGGCCGCCGCGTCCGCGTCGGCCACCGCGAAGTACACCGACCAGTAGGCGGGTGAGTCGGCCGGGAAATCGTCGCCGAGCGGCGGCATCATCCCCGCCACGATCTGCGCGCCGAGCCGCCATCCGGTGTAGGTGACCGAGCCCATCGGCTGGTCGTCCGGGTGCCAGCCGAAGACCAGCTCGTAGAAGACCTTGGCGCCGTCCGGGTCGGGGGTGACCAGCTCGTTCCAGCTCATCGCGCCGGGTACGCCGAGCACCTCAGCGCCGGGCATCGCCATCGGCTGCCACACGCTGAACGCGGCACCGCACGGGTCGGCGAAGACCGCCATCCGCCCCCGGTCGAAGACCGCGAACGGCGGCACCACCACCTGCCCACCGGCCCGCTCGACCCGCCCGGCCACCAGGTCGGCGTCGTCGGTCGCGACGTACGTCGACCAGATCGGCACCTGCTCCGGGATGGCCGGGGGCCCGCCCCCGGCCACCGCCCGCCCGTCGAGCTGGAAGACGGTGTAGCCGCCCGCCTCGGGCTCCGGCGCGATCCGCCCGGTCCAGCCGAACAGCTGCGGGTAGAAGCGCCGCGCGTCGGCGAGATCCGGGGTGGCCAGGTCGGCCCAGCAGGGCGTACCCGGCGGCACGGTGCTCACGTCGACCCCCCTCGGCTGTGGGCGCCCACGCCGGCACGCCCTGCCGGCATCGTGGCACCGTTCGCGCGCCGTACGGGGCGGATCGGGCGAATCGTCAGCTGAACCGTCGACCCTCGTCCCGCCGGTACGCCCACCCGGCCAGCGCCGCCAGGACCACCACCCAGACCCCGAGCATGGCCATCGACAGCGGGTTCAGCGGGTAGTCGCCGACCGCCGCCCACATCAGCTCCACCGCGCCCCGGGTCGGCAGGTACGGCGCGATCGCCTCGATGAAGGCGGGCGCCTGGTCCGGCGCGGTGAGCAGGCCGCCGCCGAAGGCGAGCGGGAAGAAGACCACCTGGGCCACCACGATCGCCGCCTTGCTGGGCAGCGAGTAGCCGATGGCGAGCCCCATCAGCGTGAACGGCACCGACACCAGCGCGACGGTGACCAGGGCGAGCAGGAACGCCGGCGCGGTGATCCGGGCCTCGGTGAGCGTCGCGCCGATCACCACCACCGGCACCAGCGACAGGTAGGTGAGCGCCAGGCCGGCCAGCACCCGGCCGGCGAAGCGCGGCGCCGACCCCGCCGGCAGGGTCCGGGTGTACGGGTTCCACGGCTGGTCGCGGTCCTCGGCGACGCCGACCCCGTACTGGAAGATGTTGGCGCTCATCACCGAGAAGGTGACCATCGAGGCGGTCGCGAAGGTGGCCGCGACCGGGTCCTTCCCGGCGAACGGCACCACGAAGAAGAGCATCGCGGCGGCCGGGAAGAACGCGCTGCCGAACACCGCCACCGGGATCCGCACGGTCTCCAGCAACTGGTAACGGGCGTGGATCAGGGCGAGCTGCACTGCTGTCGCCTCCTCAGACGGTGGTGGTCGGTCGGGCCGTCGGGGCGTCGGCGGGTCGGCCCTCGGCGGCCGGCTGGCCGCCGTCGGCCGGTCGCTCGCTCTCGGTCGCGGTGATGGCGAGGAACGCCTCCTCCAGCGAGGTGGGCCGGACCTCCAGGTCGACGAAGGGCACCCCGGCGGTGACCAGGTCCCGCACCAACTGGTCGGCGTCGGTGGTGAGCAGGTGGGTGCGCCCGTCGACCTGTTCGGTGCGGACCACGCCGGGCAGCGCGGGCAGCGCGTCGGCGACCAGGCTGACCCGGCGTACGCCGACGATGCCGCGGATCGCGGCCACCGTGTCGTCGGCGAGCACCCGACCCTGCCCGATCACCACCACCCGGTGCGCCAGCGCCTCGACCTCCTCCAGGTAGTGGCTGGTCAGCAGGACCGTGCCGCCGTCGTCGTGGAACGCCCGGATCGCGTCCCAGAGGGTGTGCCGGGCGGCCACGTCCAGGCCGGTGGTCGGCTCGTCCAGCAGCACCAGCCGGGGCCGGCCGACGAAGGCGAGCGCCACCGCGAGCCGCCGCCGCTGCCCGCCGGAGAGGCCGCCGGTCTGCCGCTTGACCAGGTCGGTGAGGCCGAACCGGTCGAGCAGTTCGCCGCGCGGCACCGGGTCGGGGTAGTGGGCGGCGACGAAGTCGACCACCTCGCCGACGCGCAGGGTGCCGGGCAGGCCGGTCTCCTGCGGGGTGACCCCGATCTGTCGCCGGCTCGCCGGGTCCCGAGGGTCGCCGCCGAAGAGTTCGACTCGGCCGGAGGTCGGCCGGCGCAGCCCGACGAGCAGGTTCAGCAGGGTGCTCTTGCCGGCGCCGTTCGGGCCGAGCAGGCCGACCAGCTCACCGGCGGGCACGTCGAGGTCGACCCGGTCCAGGGCGAGGACGTCGCCGTAGCGGCGGCTGGCCTGGACGGCCCGGGCGAGGATCATGGCGGCTCCCAGTCGGCACCGTGGACGGTCGGGTACGGCTCAGGTGTACTCCCTCCCCGCAACCGCCGACCACCGGAGGATGTACGCCGCCCCCGGCGCCGTCTACGCTGCCGCTGGCTGATTGCGCTTGAACGAAGGTGGTCGCCGTGCGGGGGATCCTGACCAGGAACGTGTTGGCGGCCGGAACGGCCCTGGTGAGTCTCGGACTGGTCGCGGCCTCGTCGCCCGCGCCAGCCGCCGATCCGGCGCTCACGCCGGCCGCCGACGCGGCACCCGTACCGGCGGTGGGTTCACGGCCGGGTTCCGTCACCGAGTCCCGGCCGGTGCCCGGCGACCGCGCCGCCGCGGCGCCCACCACCGGCACGTCCGGGTCGCGCGCCGCCGCGCCGTCGGCCCCGACCGGACGTACGGCCACCGCTTCGGCGCCCCGCCCCGCGCGAGCCGACGCGGCGCCGGCGGACGCGCGGGCCCGGTTCGACCTCGACGGCGACGGCCGGGACGAGCTGGTCGTCGCGGGTTTCGTCACCGTCGCGCAGGGAACCAGCGGTTACGGCCTCATGATCGACTACTCCGGGTCGGCCTGGCGGCAGTACCTCCTCCCGCCGGATGGGCCCCGCCTGAACTCGCGCTTCGGCGACGCGCTGGCCGCTGGCGACCTGAACGCCGACGGCTACGCCGAGCTGATCGTCGGGGACCCGATGGCGAACAGCTCGGCCGGCGACGTCTGGATCTACCCCGGCGGCCGGGACGGCATCGACCCGGCAGCGGCCCGGCAGATCACCCAGGACACGCCGGGTGTCCCCGGCATGGCGCACGGCGGTGCCGAGTTCGGCCACTCGCTGGCCGCCGGTGATCTCGACCGCGACGGGTACGTGGACCTGGTGGTCGGCGCGCCGGGTGAGACGGTGGCCGGGCACTCGCTGGCCGGCACGGTGACCGTCCTGCGGGGCAGCGCCGGTGGACTCAGCGTCGAGGGTGCCCAGCAGGTCAGCCAGGACTCGCCGGGCGTACCCGGGGAGGCCGCCGGGCGGGGGCACTTCGGCTTCGCCCTGGCCGCCGGGGACGTGACCGGCGACGGCCATCCCGACGTGGCGGTCGGCGCGCCGGGCATCGACGGCGCCGGCGCGGGCAGCCGGGTCATCCTGCTGCCCGGCGGCCCGACCGGTGCCCGCACCGACGGGGCGACGAGCGTCAGGGGTGAGGACTTCGGAATCGGCGCCCTCGGCGAGACCCTCCGGATCGCCGACCTGAACCGGGACGGCCACGGTGACGTGCTGGCCGGAGCGCCCCGCTCCGCCCACGGCGCGCTGGTCCACCTTCGTGGGTCGGCGGGCGGGCTGACCGCGCAGGGCGCGCAGGTACGCCGGCCCGCCGAGGAGTACGTCGGCGGAATCACCGCCGCCGACTTCGGCAACTCGCTCTCCACCGGTGACGTGACCGGCGACGGCTACCCGGACGTGCTGGTCGGCGCGTCACAGCGCACCGCCGCCGGGGTGGAGGGAGCCGGCGGGGTGGTGCTCTACCCGGGCGGGCCGCGCGGCCTGGGCGTCGCGGCGGCGTACCACCAGGGCATGCCGACGCCCGGGTACCGCGGCCCGGCGGAGCAGCCGGAGCAGGGCGACTGGTTCGGCAGCGCGGTGGCGATCCTCGACCTCGACGGCACCGGCCCGCTGGAGATCGTCGTCGGGGCGCGCTACGAGAACACGTCCGGCCTGCTGACCGAGCTTGCGGTGGGGAAGGCACCGGTCCGTCCGGGCCCGGTCCCACCGGGTGGCTCCGCTCCCGCCGTCTCGCCCTGGCTCATCTACCCGGTGCAGCAGTGGTACTGGACCGACCTGTCGAACACGTCGAGCAACCGGATCCCCCGGATCGTCAACGCCGGCCGGCAGTTGCTCGGCTGACCCGGCTCGGCCGCCGGGCTCACGCCAGCTCGGCGGGGAGCGGCGCGGCGTGCAGCACCGACAGCCGGGACACCGCCCGGGTGAGCACCACGTAGAGCCGGTGCAGGCCGCGCGGCTCGGCGGTCACGATCGCGGCCGGTTCGACGACGATGACGTGGTCGTACTCCAGGCCCTTCACCAGCGTCGCCGGCACCACGGTGACCCGCGCCCCGGCGGCCGGGTCGTCGGCCGTGGCGGCCTCGACCCCGGCGGTGGCCAGCGCCGCGCGCAGCCCGTCGACCGCGTCGTCCGCGGCGATCACCGCGATCGAACCCTCGTGCGCCAGCGCTGCGCGCACCTCGGCCACCGTCGCGGCCGAAAGATCGCCGACGGTACGCACGTCCAGCGCGCCGTCGCGGCGCAGCGACTCCGCCGGGGGTACGTCGACGGCGAGCGCCGGCAGCAGCCGGTTGGCGAACGCGACCACGGCGGCGGGCACCCGGAAGCCGATCGTCAGCGGGACCACCGTGGCCTCCGGCTTGCCCAGGTGGGCGAGGGACTGGCGCCAGTCGGTGGCGGCCCACGGCGCGGTGCCCTGGGCGAGGTCCCCGAGCAGGGTGATCGACCCGTGTTCGCTGCGCCGGGCGATCACCCGGCACTGCATCGGGGAGAGGTCCTGCGCCTCGTCGACCACCACGTGCCCGAAGCCGGCCGGGCGCTCGATCAGCCCGGCCGCCTCGTCGATGAGCACCGCGTCGGCGGCCGTCCACTTCGCGGCCTTGGCGGTGCGCGCCGGCTTCGCCCAGGTCAGCAACGCCTGCTCGGCCGGAGTGAGCAGGCCCTCGGCCACCGCGGCCAGCCGCGCCGGGTCGGCGAACAGGGTGTGTACCAGCCCGTCCGGGGTGAGCGCCGGCCAGACCGCGTCGAGGAAGTCGACGACCGGCCGGCAGCGGCCCATCCGGCGCAGCCAGGCGTCGCTCGGCGACTCGGCTCGCCGCGCCTCGGCCTGGCGTTGCAGCAGGCTGACCACCCGGGCCCGGACCCGCTCCCGGCCGACCGCGTACGGCAGGTTCTCCCGGCGGGTCTCCTGGACCACCCGGTGCAGCGGTTCCAGGCCGATCCGCCAGCGGTACGAGCCGTCGGAGACGGTGATCGGCTCGGTCGGCTCGCCGATGTGCGCGTGCACCGCCCGGCGGAGCAGCTCAGCCATCCGTACGTCGTGCTTGACGACCGCGGCCGCCGGGTCGTCGACCGCCCGCACCGGCACCCGGTCGAGAAGGTCCTCCACGGTGGCCTGGGCGACCTCGACCTCGCCGAGCGCCGGCAGTACCGCCGCGATGTACGCCAGGAACGCCCGGTTCGGCCCGACGATCAGCACGCCGGCCCGGCGCAGCCGTTCCCGGTGCAGGTAGAGCAGGTACGCGGCCCGGTGCAGGCCGACCGCTGTCTTTCCGGTGCCCGGCGCCCCCTGTACGCAGATCGAGTCGGCCAGTTCGGCCCGGACCAGTTCGTCCTGCTCGGGCTGGATGGTGGCCACGATGTCGCGCATCGGCCCGACCCGGGGCCGCTCGATCTCGGCGGTCAGGATCCGGCTGGCCGTGCCGAGTTCCTCGCCCCGGTCCAGGTGCTCGTCCTCGAAGCTGGTCAGCAGGCCGTTGTTGAAGCCGAACCGGCGCCGGACCGCCAGGCCCTGCGGATCCCGGGCGCTGGCCCGGTAGAACGCTCGGGAGACCGGGGCCCGCCAGTCCAGCACCAGCGGCTCGCCCCGCTCGTCGGTCACGTGCCGCCGGCCCACGTGGTACCGGCGCCCGGCGTGGTCCAGGTCTCCCGCGCCGCCGGGTTCGTCGCCGGTCGCCGGGGCGGAGTCGCCGGCGGGGCTGGCGGCGTCGGCGAAGTCGAGACGGCCGAAGAAGAGCGGCGTGGTCGGGTCGTCGGCGAGTTCGGCGACCCGGCGGGCCAGCGTGCGGCCCAGCGTCTCGGCCGCGTACGCGTCGCCGGCCACCTGGTCACCGGTGGCGAAGAGGGCCTCGGCGCGTTCCCGCATCCGTTTCAGGGCGGCGCGGGAGGCGGCGAGGTGCTCGCGCTCCGCGGCGAGGTCGGTGTCGAGGTCGAGGTCGAGTGCGGTCACGCTGATTTCCCCTCGAGGTCATCTGCTGATCGCTCGCGTGTCCGGCAGGCGGATGGCCGGCCTCCGGCGCGGGACGTCCGTTGCGGTGCCCAGTGCACCCTGGCCGTCGAAGCGACCTGACAGCCTACGCGCCCCCCAGCCACCCCTCCACCGAATTTGTACGAGCATGATCGCGCCGTGGCTGGCGTGGACCGAACGGATGCCTGGCGCGCGCAGCCGGCGGCGCCGCGCCTGCACGACCCGGGTTTGCGAACCGCGTGCTGCGTCCACTTCCCGGCCCTGTCGAGTGCCGCGGCCGGACTCCGCGTCGGCTCATGGTCTTCGATGTAGCAGGTTGCGGCGCGGCTGCCGTTGTGGGTCGAGCCAGGCGGGCGGAAGGAATTCGGGTCGGCCGTCGGCGGCGAGCCGCACCGCCCATTCGCCCCGATGGACGAGGCGGTGGTGGTGGCCGCAGAGCAGCACGGCGTTGGCCAGGGTGGTGCTGCCGCCGTCGGCCCAGTGCCGGATGTGGTGGCCGTCGCACCAGCGTGGTGGCCGGTCACAGCCGGGGAAGGCGCAGCCACCGTCGCGCAGGACGAGTGCGCGGCGCAGCGGGCCGTTGATCAGGCGTCGCTGGCGGCCAAGGTCGAGGACCTGGCTGTCGCCGCCGAGCACGGCCGGCAGGACGGCGGCGTCGCAGGCGAGCCGGCGGAGCGCGCCGGGAGTGACCCGCAGGCCGGTGTCGAGGGTGCCGGCGCCGAGCTGGTTGGTCATCGGGTCGAGCGGCACGGTGACGACGAGCTGTGGCCGGTCACCACCGTTGGCCGGGAGAGCGCCGGTGCGCAGGGCGAGGCGGCAGACCTCACCGAGGGCGTCGGCGCGGCGCTGGCCGGGTGCCCGGTCGTCGAGCGGACCGGACGGGGCGCAGAGTGGATCGATGGCCGCGCGCAGCACGGCGGCCGTCTCGGCGTCGAGGGTGCCGGTGAGCCGTACCTGACCGTCGGGTCGGTCGGCGAGGGTGAGGTGCCGCCGCGCCTCGGCACGGGCTTCGGCCGCCTCCAACGCCGCCAACTCGGCCCGGTCGGCGAGATCGGGGGCGACGTGGGCGAGCACCCGCTCGCCGAGGCGGCGCAGGATCGCCGGCTCGAACCGGTCGGCCCAGTCGACCAGGAGCTGTGCGGCCTTGTCCGCCACCTCCGGCCCCGCCTCGGTGGGCAACGCGCCGACCACCTGCGCCACCACCATGCCCTGCTCAACCGTCATCGACCCGGACAGCAGTGCCGCGCGGGCCACCGCAGGGGCGGCATCGACAGCGGCGGCGACCTCGACCAGGCGACGCGCCGACCGGCCGGAGACGCGCAGCCGCTCCCGCAGCCACGCCGCCGTCGAGGAGGCGCCCTGCGTGACCGCCAGGCCGCGCCCGTCGACCTCGCGCACCAGGCCCAGCTTCACCGCCGCCAAGCGCTGCTCCAGCACGTGCACCGCATCGAGCGACGCGGTCAGCTCGGCGTCGGACATGGCCCAGGCGGCGGCATCGGCGCACTCGCCCACCACCTCGCCGACCTGCGCCAACGCCGTCATCACGCAGTCCACGTTAGAACATACGTACGACAACTTCGGCGGCGGAGATCGTCCTGCCGGTCGGAGATCTGGCGCCTGCCACGCCGCCCCGTTACCGCGGGCGGCCGCGTCGCGGATTGGCGGTGTTCGAGGTGGCTACGGGTCACGGGGTCTCCCGCGGCGCCACCATCATCGGCCGCCGCTCCTTGAGGTTGACCTCGGCCGCCCGTTGCAGCAGATCCTTGGAGAGGTCGATCGCGATGCCGGCGCAGGCCGCCGTGCTGGCCGGCCATCCCGCGTACCGGGTAGAGCCGCTGCTCGGCCCGGCCGCCAGGTTTGTGCTGGCCGGGTAAGCGGCGTCGGCGGCCGGTATCGCCGGTCGACGACGTCCCGGGCGGCGACCGGCGATTGGCGGCGCCGCGCGGTCTGGCGGGGTGCTACGTCAGTGTCGGATGTCGGTGGGTAGCGGATGGGCGGGGCGCGGTAGCGCCGGGTGGTGCGGCGTCGGCCGGTAGCGCAGGTCGATGACGTCCCGGCGTTGCTGGTCGAGGCTCCAGTCGGTGACCTCGGCCAGGTCAACCGTGGTCCGGAGGATGCCGGTCCCGCCGGGTGGCAGCTCGGCGAGCACCTCGCCGCGGGGTGAGACGACCATGCTCGGGCAGTGCTGCCGCGGGTCGGCGAGGTTCACCGCGAACACGTACCGCTGGTTCTCGGCGGCGCGGCTGATCAGGTGGCTACGCCAGACGCCGGTGGTGGCCTCGGGGCTGGCGGCGTTGGTCAGGTAGACGAAGGCGGCCGCGCCGGAGCGGGCCAGCTGCTGCCACTGCTCGGGGTAGCGGATCTCCCGGCACAGTTGTACGCCGACGAGGAGGTCGCCCCAGGGCTGGGCCACCTGGCGGACCGGCAGCTCGGCTCCGGCCCGGAGCACCTGGCGCTCGTTCATTGCGAGGTTGATCTTCCGGTAGGTCCACCGCTCGCCGGACGGGGTGAAGTGCAGCGCGACGTTCCACCAGGCGCCGTCCTCGGGCAGCAGCGAGCCGCAGAAGAGGTGCACGCGCCGCTGCCGGGCCAGTTCGGCGGCCGTCCCGACCGCTCGGGCGAGGCGCGCCCGGTCGAGCGTGGCCAGCGGCGACAGGTCGGGGGCGTACCCGGAGAGCGCGCCCTCGGGCAGCAGCACGAGGTCGTCCGGCTCGGCGCGGCCCACGACCCGCTCGATCGCGGCGAGGTTCGCGTCGATGTCCCAGCCGGTAGGGATCTGGCCGATCGTCACGGTCGTCTTCATCTGGTCCTCCTACCGACCCGTCGTGCCTGGTCACGACGCCGGGCCGCGCGGGGCGATGGTGCGGCGGCGGGTGGGCGGGGATCATGAGGGGATGACCGAGCCGCGTGCCGAGGGTAGCCGGGTGACGATCAGCGACCCGCGGGTGATGCGGGCGCTGGCGCATCCAGCCCGACTCGCCATCACCGAACATCTCAGTGGGCTGGAGGGTGGGGCGACCGCCACCGAGTGTGCGGAGATCGTCGGTCTCTCTCCGAGCGCCACCAGCTACCACCTGCGGGAACTGGCCAAGGCCGGGCTGGTGGAGCAGGCGCCGAGCCGGGGTGACGCGCGGGAACGGGTCTGGCGGACGGTCAGCCCGAGCTGGACGGTCGACGCCGGACGGACCACCGAGCCGGAGGCGCAGGCCGCCGAGCGCGCGCTGATCGAGGCGTGGCTGGCCCGCGACCTGGAGCGCAGCCGGGACTGGTTGCGGCGCGCGCCCCACGAGCCGCCCGAGTGGTACGCGGCGACCCGTCTCGCCGACAGCCAACTGCTGCTCACCGCGGCGGAGTTGAGCGAGCTCAACGAGGCGGTGGACCGCCTGCTGGAGCCGTACCGGAAGCGGTCCCGGAGGAACCCGCCGACCTCGGCGCGCACGGTCGCGGTGCAGTACAAGGCGGTGCCGCTGGACTGACAGGGTTGAGTCGATCAGGTGTGAAGGATTATTTTCGAAATATGTCCTTCACATCTGTCCGGTCGCGCTGGTCCGACGTCTGGCTGGCCACAGCCGCGCGAGGCATCGCCAGCTGTGGAGATTTCCTGGTCGCCAGCGCGCTGACCCTCGCTCTGCAGTCCGCCGGGGCCGGCGGGCTCGCCGTCTCCGGGGTGCTCCTCGCGGCGACCCTGCCGCTGGTGGTGCTCGCTCCACTGACCGGGCGGCTCGCCGACCGGGTGGACAGCCGCATCATCCTGGTGGCCGCCGGGCTGGCCCAGGCCGGCATCTGCCTCGCGCTCGCGTACGCCGGGCACCCAGCGCTGGTCATCGTGCTGGTGGCGCTGCTGGCGGCCGGCCTCGCCGCCACCCAGCCGGTGATCTCGGCGCTGGTGCCGGTGATGGTCCGGGCAGCGGATCTGCCCCGGGCCAGCGCGCTCAACCAGTCGGCCGGCACGCTCGGCGCACTCGCCGGCCCTGCCCTGGCCGGGCTGCTGGTGGGCCAGTTCGGCGCCCGTCCACCGCTGCTGCTGGCCGCCGGCAGCTACCTCGCGCTGGTGGTGGCCGGGCTGTTGATCCGTACCCGCCGGGGCGGCCGGCGGCGCGCGGAACCGGCGCTGCCCGGCGGCGCGGTGCCCGCGACCGGCTGGCGGCTGCGCCAGGACCCGCTGCTGGTCGCGATGGTGGCCAGCGTCGCGGGCGTGATCGGTGCGGTCGGCGCGATCAACGTGGTGGAGGTCTTCTTCATCCGCGAGACGCTGGGCAGCTCCACCACGGTGTACGGCCTGGTGACCGGCGCCTGGACGCTCGGCATCCTGGCCGGCGGGTGGCTGTTCGCCCGGGTGGTGCGGCGGCTCGATCGGGACGGCGCGCTGGTCGGGGCCGGCCTTGCGCTGCTCGGCGGCTGCTGCCTGATGGTGCTGGCCTCGGCGGCGGTGCCGGCCGCCCTGCTGCTGGTGCCGATCTTCCTGGTCGGCGGCGTCTTCAACGGCGGCAACAACGTCTTCGACACCGTGCTGCTGGCCCGCCGGGTGCCGGAGGCGGCGCGGGGACGCGCCTTCGCCTTCTTCGGGGCGTCGGTGCAGGGCGCGGCGATGGTCGGCTACCTGGCCGGCGGGCTGCTGTTGGAGGTGGCCGCGCCGCGGCCGCTGGTCGCCGCCTGCGGGGTGGCCGGCCTGCTGGTGGTCGCCGCCGTCGCGCTGCCCCTGCGCCGGGCGAGCCGCGCGGCGACCCCCGCCGTCCTCGACCCGGCACCCGCCGGCCCGCCGCCGCTCGCCCCCGACTCGGTGCGCGGCGAGCCGGCACCCGCCGCCCCGCCGCCCCTCCCCCCCGCCC
>NZ_QGSW01000194.1:0-23874 GCF_003176715.1 Micromonospora sp. S4605 | reverse complement strand
CCCGGGGCCCCCGCCGCCGTCGGCAAAACGGGATGAAGCGGAGTATTTGGGGTCCGCACCGAGACCCTGTCGGGATCTCTCGTAGCGAAGTCGTGTCTTTTCACAATCACGTCGAAACCTTGCCGACGTCAGTTCGTCTCGTTACAGTGACTCCACTCACACCGGGCCCCGGATCGGTTACCGGCGGTCAGGTCGCATGACGGATACATCACGTAACAGGGCATCGGCCGCGGTGCCGATCACCGCGGTTCCGCGCAGGTCATGGAGACACCCGTTCGGCGAAGGGATGGACAGATGTCCGCACCGCAGTACCGGAAGGCTGCGGCGTTAGCGCTCGTGGCCGGCCTGGGGCTCAGCCTCACCGCCTGCTCCACGAAGGGCGACGACGCCTCGAACGAGGCAGGTGGCAAGGTCACCATCACCGTCGACTGCCAGCCGGTCGGCTCCCAGAAAGAGCTGTTGCAGAACTGGAACGACGACGTCGCCGAGTTCCAGCGACAGCACCCGGACATCGTCATCAAGAGCGTCAGCGTCGGCGAGCAGTGCAACAACCCGCCGGACTTCACCGCCCGCCTGGCCGGCGGCACCGTGACCGACGTGTTCTACGGGTACATGACCGACCTGGCGCAGGTGCTCGACTCCGGCCAGGCGATGGACATCACCGAGTACGCCACCAAGGACACGATCCCGACCTGGGACAGCGTCGACCCGGCGCTCAAGGAGGTCTTCAGCGACGGCGGCAAGCTCTACGGCGTCCCGGTGAAGAACTACTCGATGGGCCTGGTCTACAACAAGGTCCTGTTCCAGCAGGCGGGGCTCGACGTGAACAACCCGCCGAAGACCTGGCCCGAGGTCCGGGCGGCGGCCAAGAAGATCGCCGCGCTCGGCAACGGCATCGCCGGCTACGCCGAGTACAGCGCCGGCAACACCGGCGGCTGGCACTTCACCTCCCTGCTCTACTCGCAGGGCGGCCAGGTGCTGACCCCGGACGGCAAGAAGGCCGACTTCAACAACGCGATGGGCAAGCAGGTCCTGCAGAACCTCAAGGACATGCGGTACGGCGACAACAGCATGGGCAGCCGCCAACTGCTGCAGTGGGGCGATCTGCTGACCAACGCCGCGGCGGGCAAGGTCGGCATGTTCATCGGCGCGCCGGACACCACCCAGGCGATCGTCAGCCAGTTCCAGGGCAAGTTCCAGGACTGGGCGATGGGCCCGCTGCCCGGCCAGGACGGTCCGGCGAAGGCGACGCTCGGCGGCGGCGAGGGCTACTTCTTCAAGAAGGGCCTCTCCCCGGAGCAGGTCAAGGCCGGTCTGAAGTGGATCGCGTACCAGAAGCTGACGCCGGGCAAGGGCCAGTTCGACTACGTCCGGTCCAAGCCGCAGAACTACCCGGTCGGCCTGCCCCAGCCGCTGCTCTTCGCGAACGGCAGCGAGGCGCAGAAGCAGGAGCTGGATCTGCGCAAGGCGAACGCGAACGTGGACACCGCGAACTTCGCGGTCTTCGAGGCGAACCCGGTCCCGATCAAGGGCGAGCCGCGCAACGCGCAGGCGATCTACGCGGTGCTCGACGCGGCGATGTCCGGGGTGCTCACCAACCCGAACGCGAACATCGACGCGCTGCTCAAGACCGCTGAGGACAAGGTCAACCAACTCCTCGCGGCGGAGAGCTGATCGACGGGGTGGGGGCCGGCGCGCCGGTCCCCACCCACCGTCCGGGTCCAGACCGTCCGGTCACCGACTTCCGCGCAGGAGTTGCCTTGACCCTCACCACCCTTCCCGGCACCACCAGGACGCCGGGCCGCCCGTCGGCCCCGGCGGGGCGACGACCCACCGGCCTCGGCCGCAGGGTGCGGGACAACCTCACCGGGCACGCGTTCCTGATCGGCGCGCTGCTCTGCTTCGTGGTCTTCTCCTGGTATCCGATGGTCCGCGGCGTCGTGATGAGCTTCCAGCGCACCCGGCGCGGCGAGACCACCTGGGTGGGCTGGGACAACTACGCCCGCATCATCGACGACCCGAGCTTCTGGACCGCCTGGAAGAACACCTTCTACTTCACCGTCCTAGCGCTCGTCCTCGGCTACGCGGTGCCGTTCTTCGTGGCGATCCTGCTCAACGAGTTCCGCCACGCCAGGGGCTACCTGCGGATCCTGGTCTACCTGCCGGTGATGCTGCCGCCCGCCTCGGCGCTCTTCCTGTTCAAGTTCTACGCGTACGACCCCAGCGACGCGGGGCTGTTCAACGCGATCCTCAAGGCGCTGCACCTGCCGACGTCGCAGTGGATGCAGTCCCCGGAGATGACCATGCCGGCGATGGTGATCGCGTCGACCTGGATGAACATGGGCAGCGCCGTACTGATCTACCTGGCCGCGCTGCAGAACATCCCCGGCGAACTCTACGAGGCGGCCGAGCTGGACGGCGCCGGGATCTGGCGGCGGATCCGGCACGTGACCATCCCGCAGACCCGACTGATCCTGGCGCTGCTGGCGATGCTCCAGATCGTCGCCACCATGCAGCTCTTCATCGAGCCGCTGATCCTCGCCAACGGCGCGGGCGCCCAGGACTCGGCGACCTCGGTCGCGTACCTCATCTACCAGCACGGGTTCTTCCAGAACGACCTCAACGGGGCCGCCGCGCTCGGCGTGATCATGCTCGTGGTGCTGGCCGGCTTCTCCGCCGTGTACGCGCGGCTGACCGCGAAACAGGACTAGGACGGACGAGCGATGGCACAGGACTCCGGGACCCGCACCCTCATCTCCCACGCCCAGCTCCGGCGGGGGCGCGGCAAGGCGATCTACTGGACGCTGCTGGCCGTCGTCGTGGTGGTGTTCACGCTCGTCTTCCTCGGGCCGCTCTACTGGATGGTCACCGGCGCGCTCAAGTCCGGCCAGGAGATCGCCCAGACCCCGCCGACGTTGTGGCCGAAGGACCCGCAGCCGCAGAACTACGTGGACGCGTGGCACAACCTGGACCTCGCCAAGCTGCTGTTCAACACGTTCTACTACGCGGCCGGCGCGGTGGCGTTCCAGCTCGTCTTCGACACCGCCGCGGCGTACTCCCTGTCGAAGCTGCGGCCGGTCCTCGGCAACGTGATCCTCGGCCTGATGCTGACCACGCTGATGATCCCGGCGATGGTCCTCATCGTCCCGCAGTACGTGACGGTGATCGACCTGCCGATCCTGCACCTCAACCTGCTCGACTCGCCCTTCGCGATCTGGCTGCCGCTGGTCGCGAACGCGTTCAACATCTTCCTGCTGAAGCGGTTCTTCGACTCGATCCCGGAGGACCTGATGGCGGCGGCGCTGATGGACGGGGCGACGCCACTGCGCACGCTCTGGTCGATCATCCTGCCGATGTCCCGTCCCATCCTCGGCGTGGTCTCGATCTTCGCGGTGACCGCGGTCTGGAAGGACTTCCTCTGGCCGAAGCTGGTCATGCCGCACCCGGAGACCCGGACGGTCAGCGTCGGCATCTACGCCTTCTCGGGCGGCACACCGATGAACGTGGTGGTCGCCGCGTCGGTCATCGCCGCCATCCCGACCGTCATCGTCTTCCTGATCTTCCAGCGGAACATCATGTCCGGCCTGACCACCGGCAGCCTCAAGGGCTGACCCCAGCACCAGGGCGGACGACGACGTCCGCCCCGACACATCCAGGTCCGGCGGACCCGCCGACGTACGACGCAGAAAGCAGGTGCTCGTGTCCACAGCAGAGGACGGTCCGTGGTGGCGTGGTGCGGTGATCTACCAGGTGTATCCGCGTAGCTTCGCCGACGGCGACGGTGACGGGATCGGCGACGTCGCCGGCATCCGGTCCCGGCTGGATCACCTCGCCGCGCTCGGCGTCGACGCGATCTGGTTCAGCCCCTGGTACCCCTCCCCGATGGCCGATGCCGGCTACGACGTGGCCGACTACCGCGACATCGACCCGGTCTTCGGCACCCTGGCCGAGGTGGAGGCGCTGATCGCCGAGGCGCACGCGGTCGGCATCAGGACCATCGTCGACGTGGTGCCCAACCACTGCTCCGACGCGCACCCCTGGTTCCAGGCGGCGCTCGCCAGCCCGGACGCGCCGGAACGCGAGCTGTTCTGGTTCCGCCCCGGCCGTGGCCCGGACGGGGCGCGGAAGCCCACCGACTGGGTCTCGCCGTTCGCCGGCGACACCTGGACCCGGACGACCAACCCGGACGGCACGCCGGGCGACTGGTATTTGCACCTCTTCGCCCCCGAGCAGCCGGACTTCAACTGGGACCACCCCCGGGTGCGCGCCGAGTTCGAGGACATCCTGCGGTTCTGGCTCGACCGGGGCGTGGACGGCATCCGCGTCGACTCCGCGGCGATGCTGGCCAAGGACCCGACGCTGCCGGAGGCGACACCGGACGGCCCGAGCCCGTTCGTCGACGTGGACGCGGTGCACGACATCTACCGCGGCTGGCGGCGGATCACCGACAGCTACCCCGGCGACCGGGCGCTGATCGGCGAGGTGTGGCT
Organism: Micromonospora sp. S4605; assembly: GCF_003176715.1. Taxonomy (NCBI): domain Bacteria; kingdom Bacillati; phylum Actinomycetota; class Actinomycetes; order Micromonosporales; family Micromonosporaceae; genus Micromonospora; species Micromonospora sp. S4605. The sequence goes on along the minus strand of NZ_QGSW01000194.1, from coordinate 19,384 downwards.
CCCCGACCACGAGCGGTTCGCCAACTACCTGCGCCCGGACGAGCTGCACGCCGCGTTCAACTTCGACTTCCTCGGCTGCGCCTGGGACGCGGCCGCGCTGCGCGCCTGCATCGACACCACGCTCACCGCGCACGCCCCGGTCGGCGCCCCAGCCACCTGGGTGCTCTCCAACCACGACGTCACCCGGCACGTCACCCGGTACGGCCGGGCGGACACCACGTTCAGCTTCGCCGCCAAGCGCGAGGGCATCCCCACCGACCTGGAGCTGGGCACCCGGCGCGCCCGGGCGGCGGCGCTGCTCTCCCTCGCCCTGCCCGGCGCCGCCTACGTCTACCAGGGCGAGGAACTGGGCCTGTGGGAGGTCGAGGACATCCCGCGCGAGCTGCGCCAGGACCCGATGTACCACCGCTCCGGCGGGGTCGACCCCGGCCGGGACGGCTGTCGGGTGCCGATCCCGTGGACCGGTGACGAGCCGCCCTTCGGGTTCAGCCCCGACGGCGCCGCCGCACCCTGGCTGCCGCAGCCGGCCGACTGGAAGGACCGGACGGTCCGGGCACAGACCGGTGACCCGACCTCGATGCTCGAGCTGTACCGGGCGGCGATCCGGATCCGGCGGGCCCACCCGGCGCTCGGCGACGGAACGATGGCCTGGCTGCCCGCCCCGGACGGGGTGCTCGCCTTTCACCGCCCGCCCGGCTTCACCTGCCTGGTCAACCTCTCCGCCGCGGCGGTGCCGCTGCCGCCGCACGCCGAGCGGCTGCTCGCCAGCGGGCCGCTCGACGACGACCTGCTTCCGCCGGACACCGCCGTCTGGCTGCGTACCACCGAACCGACCCCGGCCGGACCTGCAACGGCCTGACGACCGCCGTGCCGGCGGCCCCGTCCCGGCCGCCGGCACCGCACCACCCCGCCGGCCCCGACCGGCCCGAGCCCGACAAGGAGGTACGCCACCCCAGCGCCACGCCGCAACGCACGGGGGACCTGGACCACACGAAAGGGAGAGCCCCGCTCATGCCCGACCACGCCACCGCCAGCCCGCATCCCGCCAGCCGAAGCCGGACCCGCGCGGGCATCGCCGCCCGCACCTCGACCTCGCTCAACGCCATCGTGCGCCGGGCCGTCGCGGCGCTCGCCGTGCTCGGCCTCGCCGTCACCGCGGCGCCCGCGCCGCCGGCCGTCGCGGCCGGCGGACCCAACCTCGCCGCCGGGCGCACCGCCGCGGCCAGCAGCGGCAACGGCCCGTACGTCGCGGCCAACCTCACCGACGGCAACCCGGCGACCTACTGGGAGAGCAGCGGCGCCCTCCCGCAGTGGGCCCAGGTCGACCTGGGCTCCGCCCGATCCGTCGACCAGGTGAAGCTGAAGCTCCCGGCCGGCTGGGAGGCGCGCACCCAGACGCTGTCGGTGCAGGGCAGCGCCGACGGGAGTGGCTTCAGCACCGTCGTCGCCTCGGCCGGCCGCGCGTTCAGCCCGGCCAACGGCAACACCGTCACCCTCGACTTCCCGGCCACCACCACCCGGTACGTCCGGGTCGTCATCACCGCGAACACCGGCTGGGGCGCCGCGCAGCTCGCCGAGCTGGAGGTGTACGGCGCGGCGGCCTCCTCGGCGAACCTGGCGTCGGGGCGGACCATGACCGCCAGCGCCCACGCCGACGTCTACGTCGCGGGCAACGCCAACGACGGCAACCAGGGCAGCTACTGGGAGAGCGCGAACAACGCCTTCCCGCAGTGGCTCCAGGTCGACCTCGCGGCCACGGTGAGCGTCAACCGGCTGGTGCTCAAGCTGCCCGCCGGCTGGGACGCCCGGACCCAGACGATCACGGTGCAGGGCGGCACCAACGGCTCCACCTTCAGCACCATCGTCGCCTCGGCCGGGTACGCCTTCACCCCCGGCGCCAACAACACGGTGACCATCACGTTCACCGCGGCCAGCACCCGCTACCTGCGGCTGCTCTTCACCGGGAACACCGGCTGGCCCGCCGGGCAGCTCGCCGAACTGGAGGTCTACGGCCCGGCGAGCGGCGACACCCAGCCGCCGTCCGCGCCCGGCAACCTGGCCTACACCGAGCCGGCGAGCGGGCAGATCCGGCTGACCTGGAACGCCTCGACCGACAACGTCGGGGTGACCGGGTACGACGTCTACGCCAACGGCACCCTGCGCACCAGCGTCAGCGGCAGCACGCTCAGCTACACCGACACCCAGCCGGTCGGCGCCACGGTCTCCTACGTCGTCCGGGCCCGGGACGCGGCCGGCAACGTGTCGGCGGACAGCAACACGGTGACCCGGACCGGCGACACCGGTGACACGGTCGCGCCGACCGCGCCCGGCAACCTGGCCTACACCCAACCGGCCGCCGGGCAGATCCGGCTGACCTGGTCGGCGTCGACCGACAACGTCGGGGTGACCGGCTACGACGTCTACGCCAACGGCGCGTTGCGGGGCAGCGTGAACGGCTCCACCCTCAGCTGGACCGACAACCAACCGGACACCGCGACCGTCTCCTACTTCGTCCGGGCCCGGGACGCGGCGGGCAACGTGTCGGCGAACAGCAACACGGTGACCCGTACCGGCAGCACGCCGGGGGGCAGCAACCTCGCGGTCGACAAGCCGATCACCGCCTCGTCGATGGTGCACGTCTTCGCTGCGGCCAACGCCAACGACGACGACGTCACCACCTACTGGGAGGGCGCGCCCGGGGCGTACCCGAGCACGTTGACCGTCGCGCTGGGCGCGAACGCGAGTATCAGCGCGCTGGTGGTGAAGCTGAACCCGGACCCGGTCTGGGGTCCGCGCACGCAGACCTTCCAGGTGCTCGGCCGGGAGCAGTCGGCGTCCGGGTTCAGCACGCTGGTCGGGTCGGCGACGTACTCGTTCAGCCTGGCCGGCAGCAACACGGTGACCATCCCGGTGTCGGCGACGGCCGCCGACGTCCGGCTCCAGTTCACCGCCAACTCCGGCTCGTCCAACGGGCAGGTCGCCGAATTCCAGGTGATCGGTGTGCCAGCGGGTCGTCCTTCGAGCACCTGGCCTTCTTCGGCAACTACACCAACCGCATCGACGGCCCCGGCAAGGTCTGGGGTGAGCTGCGCGACGTCGACAACCTGACGCTGGACAACGTCTGGGTCGAGCACACCGTCTGCGCGTACTGGGGGGTGAGCGTCAGCGGCCTGAAGATCACCAACAGCCGCTTCCGGAACACCTTCGCCGACGCGGTCAACATGACCAACGGCAGCACCGACAACCTGGTCAGCAACTCCGAGGGCCGGTCGAACGGCGACGACGCGTTCGCCCTCTTCTCGGCCGTCGACCAGGGCGGGTCCACGGCCAACCACGGCAACGTCTTCGAGAACCTGACCGCCACCCTCACCTGGCGGGCGGCCGGCGTCGCGGTGTACGGCGGCTACGACAACATCTTCCGCAACCTCTACATCGCGGACATGCTGACGTACTCCGGCATCACGATCAGCTCGCTGGACTTCGGCTATCCGTTCATCGGGTTCGGTGCCAGCCCGCCGACCCAGTTCCAGAACATCTCGCTGATCAGGGCCGGCGGTCACTTCTGGGGCGCGCAGACCTTCCCGGCGATCTGGGTCTTCTCGGCGTCGAAGGAGTTCCGCGGCATCCGCGTCTCGGACGTGGACATCGTCGACCCCACGTACTCGGGGATCATGTTCCAGACCAAGTACAACGGGAGTCAGCCGGAGAACCCGATCACCGACACGGTCTTCACCAACGTGTCGATCTCCGGGGCGCGGCGCAGCGGTGACGCGTTCGACGCCAAGTCGGGCTTCGGCATCTGGGTCAACGAGATGCCGGAGCAGGGTCAGGGCCCGGCCGTCGGCTCGGCCACCTTCGTGAACCTGCGGCTGACCGACAACTGGCAGGACATCCGCAACACCACGTCCACCTTCACCATCAACCGCAGCTGAGCCGGCAGCGAACTGGGCGCCGCCGAAAGGACCACCTCCCGGCGGCGCCCGGCCGGCGTCAGTCGTCGGCCGGGGCGCCGTGCCGGCCGGCGCCGGCCGCGAACCGGGCCGCGCCGGCCGCCGCGTCGGCGGCCAGCGAGTCCATCCCGTACGCCAGTTCGGTGGCGAGCGCCGCCGGCTCCGGCAGGGTCGTGCCGGCCAGCACCGAGGCCCGGTCGTTGCGCAGACAGGTCTGCGGGTGCCGGGCGATCTCGGCGGCCAGCCGCTCGGCCGCCGCCCGCGCCTCACCCGGCGCGACCAGCCGGTTCACCAACCCCATGGCGTACGCCTCCGCGGCCGGCACCGGCCGGCCGGTGAGGATCAGGTCCATCGCCCGGCTCTCGCCGATCAGCCGGGGCAGCCGGACCGTCCCGCCGTCGATCAGCGGCACCCCCCAGCGCCGGCAGAACACCCCGAGCACCGCGTCGGACTCGGCGACCCGCAGGTCGCACCAGAGCGCCAGCTCCAACCCACCGGCCACCGCGTACCCGGAGACGGCGGCGATCACCGGCTTGGTCAGGGTCATCCGGGTGGGCCCCATCGGGCCGTCGCCCTCCGCCTCCACCCGGTTGCCGCTCGGCGTGCCGATCGCCTTCAGGTCGGCCCCCGAGCAGAAGGTGCCGCCGGCCCCCCAGAGCACGGCCACCGCCGCGTCGGGGTCGGCGTCGAAGGCACGGAACGCGTCGGCCAGGGCCCGGGCGGTCGGCCCGTCGACGGCGTTGCGCGCCGCCGGCCGGTCCAGGATCACCGTGGTCACCGGCCCGTCGCGTTCGACCCGTACGCCCATCGGCACAGCATGCCCCCGGCGGTGCCGGCCCGCCAGAGGCGGCCGGCAGCCGACCCGACCGGCGATGCCCGACCGCGGTGCCGTTGGCCCGTCGTCACGTACGGCGGCGGATCCGTCACCGCCGACCGGTTTGCGACCGCGAACGCCGGGAAGTCGGTACGGGTGCGAGCACTGTTGACGAAGATCGAACAGAACACCCGGCTGGACCGGGTGGGTGACCGGTTGCAGCGCGCGGTGCAGGCGACGCTGCGGCCGCAGCGGGTCCGCGACCTGTTGCACGGGGTGTGGCTGGGCCACCCGTTGCACCCGGCGATGGTGCAGGTGCCGGTGGGCGCCTGGATCAGCGCGGCGGTCCTGGACGTGCTGCCCGGGCAGCAGCGGGCGGCCACCACGCTCACCACGCTGGGCACGGTGAGCGCCCTGCCGGCGGCGGTCGCCGGCCTCAACGACTGGGCCGCGCTCGCCCCCGATCAGCGCCGGGTCGGCCTGGTGCACGCCGCGTCCAACACCGTCGCCCTGGCGTTCTACGCCGGCTCGGTGAGCGCGCGCCTGCGCGGCCGGCACGGGCTCGGCCGCGCCCTCGGCATGATGGGGCTCGGCGCGGCGAGCATGGGCGCCTACATCGGCGGGCACCTGGCGTACAAGCAGGGCGCGCAGGTCAACCAGAGCATCTCCGAGCTGCACCGGATGAGCGGCGGCTGGCATCCGTTGGGCGACCTGGCGGCCCTGCCGCAGCGCCAGCTGATCACCCGGGAGATCGACGACGTGTCGGTGATCCTCTACCGGCACGGCGACGACGTGACGGTGATGCTGGAGCGCTGCCCGCACCAGAGCGGGCCGCTCGGCGAGGGTGAGGTGCAGGTGGTCGACGGGCACGAGTGCGTGGTCTGCCCGTGGCACGGCAGCACGTTCCGGCTCAACGGCGGCGAGGTCGTGCACGGCCCGTCCGGCAACGACCAGCAGATCCTGCCCACCCGGATCCGTGCGGGCATGCTGGAGGCACGGCTGCCCTGACCCGCGGCCTTCCCGCGGCTCGGTGGCCTCGGTGGCGCGCTGACACGGTGGCGCGCTGACACGGTGGCGCGCTGACACGGTGGCGCGGTGGCCGCGGTGGCGCGCTGACGCGGTGGCGCGGTGGCACCCGATCAGCAACCCGCGACTGTGCCCCGGGGTGTCGCGTCGCCCGTCGGCGTGTCGTGGACCGCAAGGAAGGTGGCCATAGAGCTTGATGACTCTGCGGCATATTTATACCGGAGAGTCATCAAGCCCTTTGCGGATGTGCCGCCGGACCGGCGTGACTGTCGGTGACGAGCCCCGCCCGTCCCGGCCCGCTCGGCTGCTGGTTCCGGGGGCCGAGGTAGGTAGCAGGTCCGGTGCGGGGGCTCGCTGGGCTGGTCCCGGGGCCGAGGTGGGTAGCAGGTGTGAGGGCTCGCTGGGCTAGTCGCGGCGGTGCCGGCCCGCCGGCAGCTCTCCGGCCGCGCTCGCGTGCGCTCCGGCCTGGCCGCGCCCGGCGCCACCGCTCGCTCTCGCGCCGCCCGCGCGGGCGGTGGCTAGGCGGCGGCGCAGGCCGAGGACGGCACCGATCTGGGCGCCGACGATGCTGGCCACGGTCAGCACGGCGGCGACCGCCAGCGGCCGGTTCATCCGGTCGGCCTCGCCTGCTCTTGCCGCCCCGACCGTCACCGGGGCGCCGCCGGGTGCCTGCGCTTCGGGCGGAGCCGCATCCGGCCGTCCCTGCGTTGACTCGGCCGAACCATGAGCGGCCTGGCCGGAGCCGGCCTTTCCCTGGGTCACCCGGCCCGGTGTGGTCTGGCCCGGGGGCTGCTGACCCGCGGCGGCCCGGCCCGGGTCGGGCTGTTCCGGTGCGGTCCGGCCAGGGACCGCATGACCAGGGGGCGCGGGCCGGGCGGCGCGGGCGACCAGCCGGCCGGTGGCGTGCGTGCGGGCGCCCCGGTCGCTGGCCTGCGCGGGCAGCTTCAGCAACTGGCCGGCGCGGATCCGGTCCGGGTCGTCCAGCCGGTTGAGCCGGGCCAGCTCCCGGTAGTCAACGAACTCGCCCAGGTAGCGCTCGGCGACGGCACCGAGGTAGTCGCCCTTCGCCACCCGGTAGACGGGCACGTCCGTCGACGGCCGAACCGCGGCCGGGGCGACGGCGGCCGAGGCGACGGCGGTTGGGGCGGCCGGCTGGGCGTACGGCTGCATGGTGGCCGTGGCGGCGCTCGCCGCCGGCGCGGTGGCGACGATCAGCGCGACCGACCCGACCAGCGCGGCCGCCGCGCGCTGCTGGCGGCTCATCCCGGGCAGCCGGGGCGCCGGTCGGCGCAGCGCCTGCGCCCCCAGTTCGACCAGCACGGAGAGGGCGAAGGTGGCCCAGCCGAACCAGCCGGCCAGCGCCAGCGCCCGCAGGAAGAGCCGGCCGTCATCGCGGCTGGTCAGGGTGGCGCCGATCTCGGCGACGGTGGGCACGTGGTCGGGCAGCGGGTTGCCGGCGAGGGCGAGCAGCGCCACCGGCCCGCCGACCAGCACCGCGCAGAGCACGACGAGCGCGGCGAACCCGGTCAGGACCCGTCCGGTCCGCCGTGCCACCGAGCGACCCGATGCGGCCATGGCTGCCTTCCTTCCCTACGGCGCCTCGGTGAGCGCCCGCGCGGTGGCCTCCCCGGAGACGGCGACGGTGTGGTTGAAGCCGAAGAGGCCGAGCATGGACCTGCGGTAGGTGACGGTGACCTCGACCCGGACGAGGGTCTCGCCGTCGACGGTCGGGAAGCTCACCGTGTGCCGGGTCGCGCCGGCCGCGGCGAGGTATTCGGCTATCGCCCGGCGCGCCTGGGGCTGGTTGATCCGCTTCGGCCCGCCCTCGATCGCGGTGGCCCGGTCGATGGCCTGGCCGCCCGTCCGGGCCGCCTCGGCGGCGAGGTTGTCGGCCCGCTGCAGGGCGCGTAGCTGCCCCGCGCCGTCGAAGGCGAGACCGATGATCGCCAGGACGCCGACCATCGTCACGGCGAGGAACACGCTCACCCGGCCGGTGTCGTCGGCGCGGCGGGCGTTCATCCCCGGCTCCGGTAGCGGTCCAGCGGCGAGGTGAAGGCCGCCGCCACCCGGTTCCCGGCCGGCATCCCGGGCAGCGCCGCGAGCTGGATGTCCTCGAAGGAGACCGTGCAGGCCACCTGGACGGTGACCGTCGCCTCCTGTCCGGCGCGGCTGCCGAACGCCGCGTCGAAAGTGGCCGGGTCGCCCCCTACCGAACCGCTGAAGGTCACCTCCGGGCTGCCCGCGCAGTCCAGCCCACGCCAGTCCAGTTGCCGGCGGGCCGCCTCCCGCGCCGCACGCCGGGCGGTGGCCGGGTCCCGGGAGATCGACGCGGCCCGGGCGGCGTCGTGCGCGGCGGCGTCGATCGCCTCGGCCGCCACCGCTGTACGCCCGGCCACCCCGGCCAGCACGATCAGCGCGATGAAGGCCGGCGCCAGCACCGCCACCTCGATGGAGACCGAGCCCCGCTCGGCGGTCCGGCTCACGGCTCGGTCCACCGTTCCACCGTCCCGTGTGCGGTCTGCCGCACCGGGAAGTCCACGCCGGGGATCACCGACAGGGAGCGTCCGCGCACCGTGCAGGTCACCTCGGTGGCGCTGGTGACGCAGCTCGGTCCGGGGTCGTCCCAGCCGACCAGCCAGTCGCCGGCGGCCCGCAGGAAACGGGTGGCCCGCGCCTCCCCGGCCCCGGGCGGGGCCTGGTGCGACCGCTGCGCGTTGACCGCGCCTTGCGCCGCGTTCAGCGCGGTGGCCCGGGCCACGAACCAGACCGCCACCTGGATGGAAGCGAAGAGCAGCACCAGGATCAGCGGCAGCAGCACGGCCAACTCCACCGGGTTGGCCCCCCGGTCCGCGGGCGGGCACGGGCGCCGGGCGGTGGCGGCGGCCGCCCGGCGCCCGCTGGAGAAAGCCGTGTGACGCATCGCCGGTTACTGCGGGTTCTTGTGGCCCGGGATGGCGTTCATCCAGTCGTTGGCCTTGGCCAGCGCCACCCCGGTGACCACCGTGGCCACGAAGACCAGGCCGAAGATGATCACCGCGGTGGGCACCGGGCTGTCGCCGCGCTCGCCGTCGCGGCGCAGCTCGGCCAGGCGCGTCGTCAGCGCGACGTGCAGGTAGGTGACGAGGGACATGACGTACTCCTTTTCTTGCCGGGTCAGACCCGGGCGATGAACGGGTAGACGGCGAAGCCGAGCAGGACGAAGACGAGCAGCGCGCCGGGGATGTCCAGCCGGCTGGTGACTCCCTCCGCGCGGGCCAGGTTGTCGGTACGGATCTGGTCCCGCAGCGAGTCGGCCCGGCTGCGCAGGGTCTCGTGCACCTGGGCGCCCTCGCTGCCGGACGAGCGCATGATCGCGCCCACGTCGCCCAGTTCCGGGATGCCGATCCGGTCGGCGAGGTCGCGCAGCTCGTCCCAGGGCGAGTGCATCTGCAACTGGGCCAGCCGCAGCGCCTCCCGGAGCCGGTCGAAGACCCAGCCGTCGCAGACCGCCGCGGCCCGCTCCAGCGACTGCACCGGCCCGTGGGCGGCGCTCAGCTGCAACGCCACCAGGTCCAGGTAGGTGCAGACCGCCTGGCGGAACTCGTCCCGCGCGGCGTCCGCTCGGGCGAGCACCGCGCGGTGGGCGAGCAACGCGCCGAGCAACGCCATGCCGAGGCTGCCCAGCACCGGTACGACCACCGGCACCCCGATGCCGAGCACGTACAGGGCCACCCCGAGCACGCTCGGCATGGCGAGCCCGACCAGCGCGGAGAGCAGCAGCGACAGCGCGTACTGCTCGGGGGCGCGGTCGATCAGCGCGAGCTGCCGGTGCGGCGGGCGCAGCCAGCGGGACAGGCCGGTGAGCCACTCCAGCTGGCGGCCGGTGGCGGCGGTGGCCGGACCGGAGCCGGCCGGCTGGTGCAGCCGGCGCAGCGCGGGGCCGAGCGCCGGAGTCGCCGGGACCAGTTCCCGGACCGCCAGGAACAGCCCGAGCCCGACCGTGGCCCCGCCGCAGACCGCGATCGCGAGCTGCCAGTTGCCGATCATCCTCGTCCTCCGTTCCGCCCCGCCGGGTCCGGACGCGCGCTCACGCGATCGCCTCCTGCGGGTCGGGGGCGGGCAGGAAGCGGGCCGGCCGCTGCGGCTGGCTCATCGACCGCACCCAGGCCAGCAGCCCGACGAAGGCGGCGCCCAGGGCGGCCATCACCAGTTGCCCGGCCGGCGTGCCGTACGGGCGGATGTACTCGGTGTTGACCAGCCCGTACGCCAGCGTGGCCAGGGTCATCCCGGTGAGGAAGCGGACCGCGAACCGGGGTTGGGTGCGCTTGGCCTCGATCTCCCGGCGGGTGGCCACCTCGGCGGCCGCCGCCGACGCGATCGACCCGAGCACGTCGCCGAGCCGCTCGCCCCGGTCGGACAGGTGCAGGATCAGCGCCGCCACCACCTGGTCGCCGACCGGGTCGCCGATCTCCTCGGCGAAGGCGAGCAGCGCCGAGCGGGCCAGCCAGCCGGCCTGGAGCCGGGCGGCGAGCAGCCGTACCTCCTCCTGGATCTCCTCCGGCGCGGTGGCGACAGTGCCGATCACCGCCTGCTGGAGCCCCTGGCCGGTGGCGGAGACGTCCTTGAGTCGGCGGGTCCACTCGCCGACCGCCTCGATCCGGGCGATCGCCCGCTGCTCGGCCCGCCCGACCGAGAAGAGCCACGGCGTGCCCGGCACGGCCGCCGCCACCAGCAGGCCGACCACCGGCAGCCCGGTGACCAGGAAGGCCAGCGCGCCGGCGACCAGCGCGCCGGCCAGCAGGGCCTGGTACGCCCGCTGCTCGCGGGGCGTCGCGCCGGAGCCGCGCCAGAGCCGGCCGACTCCCCGCCCCGCGCCCGGCGCCGGGCCGGCCGGCCGGCGGGTGCCGACCAGCGCCACCACCGCCAGCAGCAGCCCGGCGACGCAGGCCGCCCCGGAGACCACCGCGATCAGTTCGACGTTGGCGAGCACCGGTCACCGCCGGCCGAGTCGGGTCTGCAGGGGCCGCCGCCAGGCGCCGGTGCCGGCCTCGATCCACCGGGTCAGCAGGCGGGCGTCGTAGCCGACCCGGAGCAGCTGGGCGCGGATCCGCTCGGGCAGGTGCCGGGGCACCGCCCGGCCGTCCGGGCCGGGGCCGAAGACGGCGGTGGTGACGATCCGGTTGCCCTCGCCGACGCCGATCACCTCCTCGACGTGCGAGACGAAGCGGTGCTTGCGCCCGCCGATCGCCGTCTCGTCCTCGACGGTGACATAGACGATCAGGTCGAGCGCGTTGCCGGCCATCCGGCGGGCCTGGTCGACGGTCATCTCCCGGCCGTGCGCCAGCGCCAGCTCGATGATCCGTTCGCCCACCCCGGCCGGGGTCCGGGCGTGGATGGTGCACATCGAGCCCCGGCTGGTGGTCATCGCCTGGAGCATCGGGACGATCTCCCGGGACCGGACCTCGCCGACGATGATCCGCAGTACGCCCATCCGCAGCGAGACCGGGATCAGGTCGGCGATGCTCACCTCGCCGGCCGGGCGGCCGTCCAGCCCGCGTTCGCCGTGCCCCTCCCGGGCCTCGAAGCTCATCACCGCCCGGTGTCGCGCCCGGCGGCGGGCCGGCAGCAGCTCGCGGCTCTCCTCCAGCAGCACGTACGGCTCGTCGGCCGGGATCTCGTTCATCAGCGCCCGGATGACAGTGGTCTTGCCCGCCCCGGCCAGGCCGGCGACCATGATGTTCAGCCCGGCCCGCAGGGACGCGCGGAGGAAGTCGCGCAGCAGCGGGTCGATCATCTCGTCCAGGTCGCCCCGGCCACCGGCGATGTCGTCCAGGCTCACGTCCAGCGTGTTGTGCTTGCGGATCACCGCGTACGGGCGGTGGCTGACCAGGAACACGGCGGCGAGCCGGCTGCCGTCGGGCAGTTGCAGGTCGAGGGTGGGCTTCGAGGTGGACAGTGACCGCTCGGTGGCGCCGGCCCGGCGGGCGGCCGCCTGAAGGATCTCCACCAGTTCGTCGTCGCTGTCGGCGATCGGCTCGGCCCAGTCGACCCCGCCACCGTGCCGGGTGATGCGCACCTGGTCGCAGCCGAGGATGTGCACCTCCTCGGTGGTGTCGTCGACCAGCAGCGTCTGCAGCCGGCCGAGCCCGGCCAGCTCGGCGGTGACCTGGTCGAGCAGCAGCCGTTCCTCGCCGGCCGCCATCGGGGTGCCGGCCCGGCGCACCGAGTCGGCGTACGCGGCGACCACCGCCACCGCCAGCCGGGCTCGCTCGGTGTCCTCGGCGTCGGCGTCGAACTCCCGGCCGCGCTGCCAGCGGGTGAGCCGTTCGCTGAGCTCCCGGCGCAGCTCGCGGACCACCTGGAAGTCCACCCGCGGTCGGGGCGGCGGCTCCGGCGGCGCGCCGACCGCAGCCGGCGCGGCGTGGTGGTGCCGGCCGTTCGGCGGCACCCCGTTGGTCGGCATCCCGTGCCCCGGGCCGGGTGCGATCGCGCCGTTCGCCCCGGGCGGCACGGCCCCGTTCGGCCCACGCAGCGGCGGCGCGGTGGAGGTGGCGCCGGGCGGCTGGCGGCGCGGGTCCGACGAGACCGGCTCAAAGCGCATCCGGCACCCCCTGCGACACCGGCCAGGCCAACCGGGCCCGCCGCCGCTCCAGCAGCGACCCGATCGGCACCTCCAGCGCGCAGGCCGCGCGCATCAGCGGCCGGCCGGCCCGCACGGTGCCGCCCAGGCCGAGCACCTCGGCGGTACGCGGGTCGTGCGGCAGCCGCCCGATCACCGGCAGCCGCAGCGCCTTGCTGATCTCGCCGCGCCCGTGGCCGTCGCCGACCAGCAGCAGCCGCGGCGTGCCGGGGGAGACCCGGTGTTCGGTGAAGTCCCGCTCGATCGCCCGGACCATCGCCCGGGTGCCGGAGAGGTCGGGCAGCTGGGCCCGGCTGACCAGCAGCACCACGGAGGCGGCCCGCAGGATCGGCCAGGGCGGGCCGGCGACCTGCAACCGGCCACAGTCGACCAGCACGTCGTAGCCGGGCTCGCCCCGCTCCAACCCGGCGAAGAAGTCGGCGAACCGCTGCCAGAGCGGGGTGACGCTGCCGGCCTGCGCGGGGTCCACCACGCCGGGCAGCAGCAGCCGTTCCCGCTTCGGCGCGTCGAGGTCGACCAGTTGCGACCAGAACGCGGTCTCCAGGTTGCCGTCCCGCAGTTCGCCGACGGCCAGCTCACCGATGCCGCGGGGGCCGTCCAGCGCGCCGCCGAGATAGCCGGCGAGGATCGACCCGCCGGCCGGGTCGGCCTCGACGAGCACCAGCCGGCGGTGCCAGCTCAGCGCGCAGGCCAGGGCGGTGGTGGTGACGCCCGGCGAACCCTTCGCCGAGACCAGCGCGATGATCGCCATGCTCAGGCCGCCTCGGTAAGCACGACGGCGATCCGCTCCTGGGCCGAGAGCGCCACCACCGCCGGCACGTCCCGCACCGCGAGCGCCAGGTAGAGCACGATCTCGGTGTCACTCTGGCCGGTCGCCGTGTCGATCACGGTGGCCTCGAACCGGGTGGCGGTGGCCGCCGGGCCGGTGTCGTCGTCGTCCGGGGTGCTCACCAGCAGGACCTTGTCGCCGGGGTGCAGCTCGCGGGCCGGCACCTCGGCCGGGCCGAGACCCAGCGCGAGCTGCTGCTGGCCGGGGGCGAGCAGCGGGTCGTCGGTGAGCTGGGCCATGGTGAGCAGGGTTCCCGGGGTGAGCGACACCGCGGCCCGTTTGCCGACCACGTCGTCGAGCCGGCCGGCCGGCACCGGCTTCAGGCCCTGGCCGCCGGCCACCTGCACCGGCACCAGGTCGGCCGGGCTGAGCTGCCGGCCGACCTCGACCGGGCGGGCCACCGCCAGGTAGCTGCCGGTGGCCCGGACCGAGGTGACCGCGAACGCGGCGCCGAGCCCGCCGAGGGCGATCAGCAGTACGGCCAGACCGAGCAGTCCGGGGCGGGTCCGACGCTGCCGGACCACCTTGGGCGGGGCGACCGGCGCCTCCACCGGTCCGGTTCCGTTGCGGGTCGCCAGGCTCATCGGGTCACCACCTGCAGTTCGTTGATCTGGATCGGGACGGTGCCGCTGGCACGGGTCTGCGGGATCTCGCCGCGCTGGCCGCCACCGCTCCAGGTCACCGTCCAGTACGTGACGGCGCTGACCCGGTACGTGCCGGCCTTCGGGTAGCCGGTGTGGTAGCCGCAGTCGGGGGAGGTCCGCCCGGCGCGCGCCCCGGTGGCGGAGTACGGGGTGCCCGGCCCCGTGCAGGTGACCTTCCGGCCGTTGCCCATGCTCCAGACGATCCGGTCGACCTTGGCCTCGATGACGACGCGCAAGCCGCGGTCCTCCGCGTCGGCGTGCAGCGGGCCGAAGTAGTTCTCGCCCCGGCTGGCCCACATCCACACCGGCAGGCCGACCAGCCCGGGGCCCTTGCTCTTGCGCGGCGCCACGGCCACCCGGGGCGGGAGCAGCCGGATCGAGGCGAGCGCCCGGCGGGCCAGCTCCTCCGGGTCGGGCGGCGCGCCGAACCCGGGCGGCGGGCTGTCCCGCAGCACTGTGGTCTGGTCGCCCAGGTCGCCGCCGTTGCAGGTGCGGACGTACCACTGCTGGCCGGGTGGGGTGTTGGCCGGCTGCGGCTGGGCGAGCTTGTAGTAGCAGCCGTCGCCGTTGTTGAACCAGCCGAGCAGGTCGTCGTAGCAGGGGATGGTGCGGCCGTTCCACTGGCACTTGCCGGCGCCGCCTCCCCCGGAGTCCCCGCCCCCGCCGGTGTCGCCGCCGCCCGGGCCACCGGGCGTGCCCGGGTCGTCGTCCCAGACGCTGCAGTCGGGCTGCCCGGGCGGGCAGTCGACGCCCGGGTCGGCCCGCCCGGCGGCGACCGCCGGCACGGTGGCCGCGGCGGCCAGCAGCAGCGCCAAGCCGACGCCGCCGAGCGCGCGGCGGGCCGCCCCGACCCGGGTGGTGCGGCCCGGGGCGGCCCTTCCTCCCCAGGTCAGCACGGCTGGTCCTGGTGGCCCGCGCCGGCGCTGATCAACCAGCGGCCGTCGGGGTAGCGGGTGGCGGTGGCGGTGGCCAGGTGTCGGGTTCCGCCGGTGCCGGGGACCATCCGGTTGGTCCGGGCGTAGACCAGCCGGTAGCCGGTGGCGTCCAGGCAGTCCTGGATCTCCACGGTCGCCGGGTCGGCGGCCAGGTCGACCGAGGTGACGGTGGGGTCGGAGCGCAACGTCCCGGTACGCATCGCGCCGTGCTCCTTCGCTTCACGAATGGCCACCCGGACCCGGGTCAACAGCGGGTCGGCGAGGAATCGGGACAGTTCCGGATGATGTGGATCGCTTCTCCGGCTGGCCGTACGGGATGCGTCGAGATAACCCGAATACGCGGCCAGTGCCGCTTTTCCGGCCGCCTGTTCCTCCGCTTTCCGCTGCTCGGGGGCGGGCGCCCGCCGGTCGTCGCCCGGCCGGCCGATCGCCTCCCGCTCGGCCCCGCAGGCGGTGGCCGATCCGACCGCCGCGAGCGTGAGCAGGCAGGCCAGCCAGCGGTTGAGCTGCCGTCCTCGCACCGTCGTGCCTCCTCGGTGGTGACCCGGGGCCGCCGTCGCGGTGACCTCCGGGCATGTGGCAGCGCGGCCGGATGACCACATCCGGCCCCGTGAATTGCGCAGCCACATTTACCGCTATGGATTACTTACGAATGCACGTTCCAACAAGCATCCTGTCGTTTGGACGTGTGTTGCGTCACACCCAAGGGGCGAGCATAGGCTGACGTCCGCCGATGCAACAGAGGCAATTCAATCGAATACCGAGAGTGATGACAGGTGGTGGCGACCGGTGGCCGACGTGCGACCGCGGGAAGGGCAGGGGCGCGGCGGGCTGATCGCCCCGCAGTGTTCGCGGCATGGATTTCCCATGCGACATCGGGCTGGACCCGCCGACGGGGCGGAGTCGACCCGGCGCGGCATCTGGCCCGATCCGTCCACCGGTCATGCCGGCCGGGCCGGGCGCTATTCGCAATCCATGGGAATCCCATCAACGCAGAAGCCGCACTTCCCGCGCCACGCCAGCTGTGTCGCTGGATCGGCCGGGCACGCGGCCCGTCGTTACACGCCGCGGGTTATCCCACTACGGTGCGTGCCCACTGTCGGGCACCGGTCCAGCCACCGGAACCGGGCCGCGCGGCTCGGCGTCGCCTCGCCGGGGGTTCCGGCATGGCGCTGACCGAACCCCCCGAAGGGCTCGACCGCGCGACCGGACGCCCCCGCAGGCTCGCCCCGGCGACCGCCCCCACCGAGGTCTCCACCACCGCGCCTGCCGACGGGCGCTCCTCCGCGACCGCGCCGGCCGGTTCGCGTCGCGGGTCGGGGTGGTTGGCCGCGCTGGCGCTCACCCCGCTGCTGCGGCTGGCCGCGATCCGGTACGCCGTACCGCCGGACCGGCCGGAGCGGACCGGCTGCGACGGCTGCGCCGCCCCGGTCGGGCTGGACCAGCCCTGGCCGGCGCTCGGCCCGGCCGCCCGCTGCGGCGGCTGTGGCGCGCGGATCGGCCCGCCACCCGGCACCGTCGAACTGGCCGTGCTGGCGGTGCCGGCGCTGCTGGCGCTGACCGGTCCGCCGCCGGTCGAACTGGCCGCCACGGCCTGGTGGCTGGGCTGGGCGGTGCCGCTGGTCTTCGTGGACCTGGCGGTGCACCGGCTGCCGGACCGGCTCACCTGGCCAGCCGCAGCCGGGACCTGGCTGCTGCTCGGGGTGGCGGCGCTGGCCGGGGCCGGCCCGGCGCCCTGGCTGCGGGCCACCGGCGCCGGGCTGGGGCTGGCCGCCTTCTTCGCGACCAGCACGCTGCTGCTCGGCCGGCGCGGCTTCGGCCTCGGCGACGCGAAGTTGGCGCTCGGCGCCGGCACCCTGCTCGGCTGGTACGGCTGGGCGCTGCCGGTGGTCGGGCTGCTGCTCGCGGTCACCGCCTCCGGACTGGTCGCGGCGGGTCTGCTGGCGGCGCGCCGGGTGCGCTGGTCGAGCCACCTGCCGTTCGGCCCCTACCTGGTGCTCGGCACCGTCGGCGCCCTGCTCCTGGCGGCGTGATCCCGGCCCTTCGACACGCCGCCGCCGGGGCGAGCCGACGCCACCGCCAGGACGAGCCGACGCCGCCGGGACGAGCCGCCCCCACCGGGACGAGCCGACGCCACCGCCGGGACGAGCGGGCACCGCCGCCGGCCGGGGCCCCGGCCTCCTGCCAGGCTGGCGTCGATGCCGAGCGACCCGGGGGCCCGGTGGCGACGGTCAGCGGCGCGCCGGGCCCACCGCGACCGGTCCGGCGTACCGAGGCGGACCTGCACCGACTCGCCGAGACCGAGTCGATCTTCGCGCTCGGCAACGGGTGGGTGGGCTGGCGCGGCAACCTCGACGAGGGCGAGCCGTACGGCATGCCGGGCAGCTACCTCAACGGCTTCTACGAGGAACGCGAACTGACCTACCCCGAGGACGGGTACGGCTTCCCGCAGCTCAGCGACACCGTGGTCAGCGCACCCAACGCCGCGCTGATCCGGCTCTGGGTCGGCGACGAGCCGCTGGACCTGCGTACCGGCACGCTGCGTACCCACGAGCGGGTGCTGGACCTGCGGGCCGGCACGGTCGAGCGGTGCACCGAGTGGATCTCACCGGCCGGCCACGGCGTACGCATCCGCAGCACCCGGCTGGTGTCGCTGCCCCGGCGCCCGGTCGCGGCGGTGCGCTGGACGGTCGAACCGCTGGACGGGCCGGTCGAGGTGCGGATCGTCTCCGACCTGCTGGCCAACCAACGGGTGCCCGAACGCTCCGACGACCCGCGGGCGGCGGCCGTCATCACCGACCCGCTGACCGCCGAGTACCGCCGCTGCACCGGCCACGACGGAGTGCTGGTGCACCGCACCGAGCGCAGCGGGCAGCGGGTGGCGGTCGCGGTGGCCCACCAGGTCGACGCGCCGGACGGGTTCGGCTCGGACGTCGACCGCACGCCGGACCGGCTGCGCCTGACACTGGCCGGCACGCTGCGCCCCGGCGAGCCGGCCCGGCTGGTCAAGTTCGCCGCCTACGAGTGCGCGCGGGTGGACGCCACGCCGCCGGAGGAGCTGGCCGACCTGGCCGTACGGGAGGCGGAGGACGCTCGCGCGGACGGGTTCGACGCGCTGCTCACCGGCCAGCGCGCGGCGCTCGACGCCGCCTGGCGGGTGGCCGACGTGCAGCTCGACGGGGACGCCGAGTTGCAGCAGGCGATCCGGTTCGCGGTCTTCCATCTGATCCAGGCCGGCCGCGCGGAGGGCGACCGGACCATCCCGGCGAAGGGGCTGACCGGCAACGGCTACGACGGGCACGTGCTCTGGGACACCGAGGGCTACGTGCTGCCGGTGCTGACGTACCTCGCCCCGCGGGTGGCCCGCTCGGCGCTGCGCTGGCGGCACGCGCACCTGCCCGAGGCCCGCGAGCGGGCGGCCGAGTTGCGGCTGCCCGGGGCCACCTTCCCGTGGCGCACCATCGGCGGCCGGGAGTGCTCCGGCTACTGGCCGGCCGGCACCGCCGGGCTGCACGTCAACGCCGACCTCGCCGACGCCGTGCTGCGTTACGTCGCGGCCACCGGCGACCAGGAGTTCCTCGCCGAGACGGGGCTGGAGTTGCTGGTGGAGACGGCCCGGCTGTGGCACGGCTTCGGCCACTGGTCCGACACCGGCGCCTTCCACCTGCACGGGGTCACCGGCCCGGACGAGTACTCCGCGGTGGTCGACGACAACGTCTTCACCAACCTGATGGCCCGGCGCAATCTGCGCGGCGCCGCCGACGCCGCCGAGCGGCACCCGGCGGCGGCCGCCCGGCTCGGCGTCGACCCGGCCGAGGTGGCCGGCTGGCGGGCCGCCGCCGACGCGGTCTTCATCCCGTACGACCGCAAGCGCGGGGTGCACCAGCAGTCGGCCGGCTTCACCGAGCAGCCGGAGTGGAACTTCGCCCGCACCGGCGAGGACGACTATCCGCTGCTGCTGCACTTCCCCTACCTGGAGCTGTATCGGAAGCAGGTGGTCAAGCAGGCCGACCTGGTGCTGGCCATGCAGCGCTGCCCGGGCGAGTTCACCGCCGACGAGAAGGCCCGCAACGTCGCCTACTACGAGGCCCGCACGGTCCGGGACTCGTCGCTGTCGGCCTCCCCGCAGGCGGTGCTCGCCGCCGAGGTCGGGCACCTCGACCTGGCGTACGACCTGTTCGCCGAGTCGGTGCTGCAGGACCTCGCCGACCTGGGCGACAAGACCGGCGACGGGCTGCACCTGGCGTCGCTGGCCGGCGCCTGGCTGGCGCTGGTGCAAGGCTTCGGCGGGCTGCGCGACGACCGGGGCGTACTCTCCTTCGACCCGCGACTGCCGGCGGCGATCGACCGGCTGGTCTTCCATCTGTACTGGCGCGGCCAGCGGCTGCGGGTCACCCTCACCCGGGACGAGGCCCGCTACGAGCTACCGGACGCCGACCCGGAGACCTCCGTCGACCTGTGGCACCACGGCGAACCGCTCCAGGTCACCGGCGGGACCCCGGCGATCCGACCGATGCCGCCGGTGACCTGGAGCGGTTCGCCGTGGTGCCACAGGTCGACGGAGGTC